>DATHPT010000086.1:0-8231 GCA_035483615.1 Solirubrobacteraceae bacterium
ATCGGTCCCGCGACGCCACCGTCGGATGGTCCACTTGGCGTAGAACCATTTGGCGTCCAGGTACATAACGCCACCGCGGATTTGTCACACGTGGTATACACGTCAAAGGCTTTGTGGCCTATCGATGAAAGCGGTAACACGCAGATCGGCTCACTGTACGAGTATACTCCTGCAAGCAATCAGGCGCCTGTCTTGGTCGGGGTCAGCGGCGAAGGGCACAGCAACGATCAGATCAGTCGATGTAGTACGTTGCTGGGTGGGACTGGTAATTTCACAGTCTCCAGCTATGGCTCGTTGTCCGCGGATGGCGATATCGTATATTTCACCGCCGTAACGTGTCCTGGTGGCACTGGCTCGAATGAGAATATTCCGGTGCTGGCCGACACCTTGTATGCGCGTATTGACGAGACGCATACCGTTGAGGTCTCCGAACGCTCCCCGACTGAATGCACTGGTGCTTGCCTGACGTCGATTCCCGCTGACGCCAAATTTGAGGGCGCCTCGGTGGATGGGTCGAAGGTATTCTTTACCAGTACGCAGCAGCTCATTGACAGCGCCGGTCAGGATCCTCAAAGTAGAGACACTGCGTTCAGTAACGGCTGCGGGAGCACAACCGGCTCCAATGGTTGCAACCTGTACGAGTACGATTTCGCCAATCCAGCCGGTCACAATCTAATCGATGTTTCCGCTGGCGATAAAAGTGGCTCTGGGCCACGCGTGGCCGGTGTGGTCGCGATATCTCCGGACGGTTCGCACGTATATTTCGTTGCGAAAGGGACGTTGACTGCGGCGGCCAATAATGTGGGTGAAAGCGCCAGAGTTGGCGCTGACAACATGTATGTATTCGAGCGGGATGCGGCCCACCCAGAAGGACGCGTCGCGTTCGTGGCCGCGCTGACTGGCCTGGACGGGGAAGTGTGGGAAAGAGGCGGCGATGCGAATGTGACGCCCGACGGTCATTTTCTGGTGTTCACGAGCCATGGCAAATTGACGTCTGACGACACGCGGTCGGACGGTGCGCAGCAGGTGTTTCGCTATGATGCGCAGTCGGGCGAATTGGCACGTATCTCGGTTGGGGAGCTCGGGTTCAACGATAATGGTAACGCCGGGATTGGCGACGCCAGCATCGTTCTGTCTGAAAAGTTCTTTTTTCGTGCCGGTCCCAAGCGTGCCGATCCGACGATGTCCAATGATGGTTCCTACGTTTTCTTTCAGAGTCCCGTGGGCCTCACGCCGCAAGCGTTGAATGATGTGCAGATCGGAATCAACCACGTGGCTGAAGGATTCAACCAACCGCAGTATGCACAGAATGTATATGAGTATCACGCTGGACATGTGTCCTTGATCTCCGATGGCGTGGATACGTCACGATACGGACTAGGGCAGTCCAGCTCGGTCGAACTCATCGGTAGTGACGCAACTGGTGCAAATGTGTTTTTCACTACGGCGGACCAGCTTGTTCCGCAGGATACTGACACTCAGCGGGATTACTACGACGCGCGAATCTGCACGTCGGCGGAACCATGTATCGGTCCGGGAGCGCCTGCGCTGCCGCCGTGTAGTGGTGAAGCATGTCACGGGATACCCGCTGCCACTCCAGCGCTGCTGGCGCCTGCCAGCGCGACGTTTGCCGGCGCCGGGAACCTCGTGTCGACGCCAACGAAGCATTTGGCGAAGGTAAAGAAAAAGATCAAGGCCGGGAAGCACAAGAAGCAACGGAAGAAGCGAGGGAAGCCGAAGAAGCGGTCTGGCAAGCGTGCACGAGCAAAGAGTGTGTCGTCCCTGGGGCATCGGAGGAACGGGTAATGCGATTGAAAGCATTCAGAAACCCAGCCGGGTGTTTGGTATGTTGCCGAACCCGGGCGACGTTGACAGTGGCTCTCGCGCTCATCGCAGTTGTACTGTTCAGTGGCGTGGCCGATGGGGCGGTCTCGGCTCCCGGATGGACAATGGACTCATTCGCTGCCCCGACAAATTTTTCGGCGAATGACAATGCAAAGTGTCTAGCGTCTATGGCTTGTGACAGCTATGAGGTGGTCGCCACGAACGCGGGTGCTCGTGCCACCGATGGGAGCGCTGTCACGCTCACGGATACACTGCCGCAAGGCGTGAAAGTGCAGCAGGTTTCGTTCAAGTGGGCAGGCTCCGATGCTGTGGCGCTTGGTTTGGCGGAAGTGGAGCTCGCTGGCGCTTTCTGTGTTATAGCTGGCTCGCCTTTGACTGTCCAGTGCACTTTTCCGCTCGAAATGATGCCTGACGATACTTTGACGTTGAAGGTCAATGTGACGATAGAAGGTGCGTCGGGTAATGTGGCGAATGTAGCGAACGTGTCCGGTGGTGGGGCACCGGAAGCGTCGACTGTGACAAAGAACACGGTCGGTTTGGCTTCTCCATCGTTTGGCGTGTCAAATTTTGATTTTTATGTCTCCGGTAACGATGGTGCCCATGACACGCAGGCCGGGGACCATCCATATGAGGTGACGACAACGATTGACCTCAACAATCGTTTCGGATCCGGAGGCGGAGTTGCTAACGGAAGGGAAAGTACGAGTGTGCAGGATGTGAAGGATGTCGTGGTGGACCTGCCGCTGGGTTTCGTGGGTAGTACACTTGCGGCGCCTGAGTGCACGCTGACGCAATTGTCCGGTGAAGCGTGTCCGGCGGATACGGTGGTCGGTCACATCCTCACAGAGCCGCTAAATGGCGCAACTCAAATCAATAGTCCGATTTGGAACCTCGTTCCAGAGCGTGGTGTGCCGGCTGAGTTCGGGTATGTCGATGTGTTGCACACGTCCCATATCTTCTACGTTCGTGTGGTGCCCACACCGCAGGGTTATGTGCTGCAGACGACCAATCCTGACATTCCGCAGGTAGCGCTAACGCATATCTCTGTCACCTTCTTTGGGGAGCCGGCAGTCAAGGACGGTACCGGGAACGCACAGATACCGTTCTTTACGAATCCCACCGATTGCGCTGGCGCCCCGCTTGTCGCTTCTATCCATCTGGACTCGTGGCAGAACCCGGGAACGCATAATTCCGACGGAACGCCAAACTTCGCCGATCCTGCATGGGCTTCGAGTGAAGCGGTCTCTCCCGCTGTGACCGGTTGTAACGCGTTGCAGTTTACGCCCGAACTGAAAGCGCAGCCGACCACACATGCCGCCGATATGCCCTCTGGCCTGGACTTCGAGCTGAAACTGCCGCAGACGGAGCAGGCAGGGACGACCGCGACCCCGGCGCTGAAGAAGGCGGTCGTGACGCTACCGGAAGGATTCACCGTGGACCCGGCGGCAGGGGACGGACTAGGCGCTTGCTCCGAGGCCCAGATCGGGTGGCTGGGCGCTACGACGAGGAACTTCAGCCCAGCACCGGAGGAATGTCCGGAAGACTCGAAGATAGGCTCCCTCGAACTATCGACACCGCTCATCCCACGCGAACTGACCGGAGCGCTATATCTGGCCAGACAGGACGAAAACCCATTCAAAACGCTGCTCGCGGCATATGTCGTCGTGGACGATCCGATCACCGGGGTGTTGATCAAGCTCGCTGGTGAGTTCCTGCCGGACCCAGTCACGGGTCGCATCACGGCGGTGTTCGACGAAAACCCACAACTACCGTTCTCCGACCTGAAACTGCACTTCTTTGGTGGTCCGAGGGCCGAGCTTGCCACGCCGGAGAACTGCGGTCAATTCACGACGGACACGGAATTGACGCCATGGTCGGCCCCTGACTCTGGCTCCGTCAGCCTCCCGTTTGACGATTTCGTGATCGATGAACAATGCGCGAAAGGCTTTTCACCCAGTTTCGAAGCTGGCAGCACCAACCTGCAGGCGGGCGCGTACTCCTCGTTCGTGGCATCCTTTGCGCGCTCGGACTCCGATGATGAACTCGCTGGGCTGACGTTGTCGCTACCGCCAGGTCTGCTGGCAAATCTGACCGGCGTTCCACTGTGCACCGAAGCCGAGCTTCACTCTATAGAAACGGGATCAGGCAGTGGCTGTCCTGGCGGTTCCCAGGTTGGTACGGTCGATACCGGTGTCGGCCCTGGCCCCAACCCGTTGTTCGTCCAAGGCAAAATGTACCTCACCGGCCCTTACAAGGGTGGCCCTTACGGTCTCGCGGTGGTCGTCCCAGCTGTCGCCGGTCCCTTCAACTTCGGGACGGTCGTCGTACGCCAGTCGCTGCGGATCGACCCCACCGACGCGCACGTCACCGACATCTCAGACCCGTTCCCGACGATCATCGACGGCATCCCACTACGGCTACGTCGGGTAGACGTACGGCTGGAACGGCCAGGGTTTGTGCTCAACCCGACGAACTGCACGAAACTGGGGTTCACCGGCAGCATCACCTCCACGCAGGGCGCGAGCAGTCCCGCAAGCTCCTCCTTCCAGGTCACCAACTGCGCGACACTCGGCTTCAAACCTGGCTTCAAGGTCTCCACGAGCGGTAAGACGACGCGCAGGACGGGCGCCAGCCTGAGCGTGAAACTGACCTATCCCAGAGGCGCCCTGGGTAGCCAGGCGAACATCAAGAGCGTCAAGGTCGACCTGCCAAAGCAGTTGCCTTCGAACTTGAAAACACTGCAGCAAGCCTGTCCCGCGCATGTATTTCAAACTGACCCCGCGTCGTGTCCTGGCGGCTCCAGAGTCGGACTGGCGAGCGCCAGCACCCCGATCCTCGCACAACCATTGTCCGGACCCGCGTATTTCGTGAGTTACGGTGGCGCGAAGTTCCCAGAACTGGTGGTTGTCCTGCAGGGCGAAAACGGGCTCAGCGTCCAACTGCACGGTGAAACATTCATCAACCCAAAGACCAACGTCACCTCAAGCACATTCCGCGCGATCCCAGACGTCCCCGTAAACACATTCACACTCAACCTCCCTCAGGGAACCCACAGCGCACTGGACGCCAACACCAACCTCTGCACCGTGAGCGGCGGCCTGCACATGCCTACCCAATTCACTGCACAAAATGGCGCCACCATCAAACAGACGACCCCGATCGCCATCACAGGATGCACAAAGTCAAAGCACAAGAAAGCACACAAACCCAAGAAGACGCACAAGCACAACAAGACGAGATGAGCGATGGTCAGCCATGCCAAGGCGCCTCCTGAAGCGGCGGTGCCCAACTGCTTCCCAGACCCATCTGGTCGAGGTCCACAAGCAAACGGGGTAGCCAGGCACGATGGTCTTGGCCCCGAGCGTGTGATGGAGATTCAACGGACGCGCATTCTCACGGCGATGGTCGAGGAGTGCTCTGAGCGCGGCGCCGGCAACGTGACGGTCGCGCACCTCGTCGCTCGCGCGGGTATTTCCAGGCGCACATTCTATGAACTGTATTCCAGTCGCGAAGCCTGCTTCCTTGGGGCGTTCGACGAAGCCGTGGCGCGGGGCTCCGAGTATGTGCTCGATGCTTATGACCTCGAGTTGAAATGGGCTGCAAGGCTCCGCATGGCGCTCGTCAGCTTGCTTGCCTTCCTCGACATTGAGCGTGGCCTGGGCGAGCTGTTGATCGTGGGGTCGCTCGGGTCGGGTCCCAACGCGCTGGAGCGCCGCCAGCGCGTACTCGCTCAAATCGTCGCCATTCTCGATGAAGGACGCACGGAGTCGAAAGGAGCAGAGGGCCCGCCACCGTTGACGGCCGAGGGTGTAGTCGGCGGCGTGCTGTCGATCCTCCACTCCCGCTTGTTGGAGGGCGACGATTCTCTGCTGGCGTTGACGAACCCATTGATGAGCATGATCGTGCTGCCCTATCTCGGTCCCGCGGCCGCGCGCAGGGAGCTCACCCGTCCCGTACCCAAATCGCGCACCGTTGGCAGAGCCGCGTCTGGCGATCCCCTGCGCGAGGTGGGCATGCGGCTCACCTACCGCACGGCACGCGTGCTCATGTCGGTGGCTGCCGCCCCCGGCGCGTCCAACCGCGAGATCGGCCTCGGTGCCGGCATGGAGGACCAAGGCCAGATATCGAAGCTGCTGGCTCGTCTACAACGCCTCGAGTTGATCCACAACACCCGCTCGGCAGCCGCGAGGGGCGCCCCCAACGCCTGGGGTCTGACTGAGCAAGGCTGGAGAGTGCAGCGCGCGATCGCGGGGCAGGGCGCGCGCGGGTAACGTCTGCCCGGTGCTGATCGCGATCGACGGGCCCGCGGGGGCCGGCAAGTCCACTGTGACGCGCGCCCTCGCCGAGAGACTGGGTTTCACCTATCTCGACAGCGGTGCGATGTACCGCTGCATCGGTTTGCTCTCGCTCGACTCGCCCGGTCACGCTCCCGCTGCGCTGGCGAGAGCCGCCAAGATCGAGTTCTCCGAGAGGGCGCCCGGCGCATCGGACTCGACGGCAGGGCGGCCCGAGAGACCAGTCGAGCTCCGTGTGCTGCTCGACGGGCGTGACGTAAGCGAGGCGATCCGCACCCCCGAGGTCTCCGAGGCGGCGTCTCACGTAGCTGCCGACCCCGGCGTGCGTGAAGCGCTGGTTGCCAAGCAACGCGCTCTGATCGCCGATGGCGACTGGGTTGCCGAGGGCCGCGACATCGGCACGGTCGTCGCGCCTGACGCCGAGCTGAAGGTCTACCTGACGGCCGATCCCGCAGAGAGAGCCCGTCGCCGCGTGGCCGAGCTGGGTGGCGATCAGGCGACCGTCATGGCCGAGCAGACCCTGCGCGACGAGCGCGACTCCACGCGCGCGCACAGTCCCTTGGAAGCAACCGCGGGTGCCGTAGTGCTCGATACCACCGGCATGACGATCGAGCAGGTGGTGGAGCACATCGCAGGGCTTGCGCGGGAGGCTCGCACCTCGGTCTGAGCGTCGATTTGAGCATGTGGCTCCAGGCAGCTCTGGAAGGCATGCCCGGGATGAGCCCTCCCGCGGGTCATACTCCCTCAATGCAAAAGGTCGCCATAGTCGGGTACCCCAACGTGGGCAAGTCCTCGCTCGTGAACCGCCTGTCGGGCTCGCGCGAGGCAGTGGTGCACGAGCGAGCCGGGATCACACGCGACCGAAACGAGATCGAGTGCGAGTGGAACGGGCGCACTTTCACGCTGATCGACACGGGCGGCGTGGACTTCCAGGACGAGGATCCCCTGTCAGGATCGATCCGCGAGCAGGCTCGCGCTGGCTTGGCCGACGCACAAGTGGGCGTGCTCGTGGTGGATGCCCGCGCAGGAGCCCGCCCCGGAGACGAGGAGATGGCAGAGCTGTTGCGGCGGGCACCGCTGCCAACGATCGTCGCCGCCAACAAGTGCGACGGCGTAGCCGACCTGCCGCTTGCCGCAGACTTTCACCGCCTCGGCCTCGGCGATCCACTGGCGGTGTCCGCAGCCCAGGGGCTGGGCACAGGAGATCTGCTCGATCGAATCGTGGAGCTGCTCCCACCCGAGGAGGAGGAGCAGGTGGACGACGAGGTGATCCGCCTCGCCCTGATCGGCCGGCCGAACGTGGGCAAGTCATCGCTCGTCAACTGCTTCCTCGGCGAAGAGCGCGTGATCGTCTCCGAGGTTGCCGGCACCACGCGCGATGCGATCGACACGCCTCTGACGGTGGACGGCCGCCGGCTCATCCTGATCGACACCGCCGGCATGCGCCGCCAATCGAAGGTGGCCGACTCGGTCGAGTACTACACGACTCTGCGCTCACAGCGCGCCGCCGAGCGCGCAGACGTAGCACTTGTGGTGTGTGACGCCACCGACGGCGTCACCTCGCAGGACCTGCGTGTCGCGGAGCTTGCGATGAAGGCAGGTTGCGCGACCGCGCTCGTGCTCAACAAGTGGGACCTCAACGAAGGAACCGAGCAAGATCTGGACCACGAACGGGCTGTCGTCGCCGCGAAGCTGCGCCTGCGCCCGCGCGTGTTGACCGCCAGCGCGAAGACCGGTCGCAACGTCTCACGCCTGATAGCCGAGACCCTGGCGCTCGGCGACCGCCGCCGCGGGCGCATTCCCACGCCCGAGCTCAACCGCTTCCTCGCCGAGGCTGTCCAGGCGCGCCAGCCGCCGGTCGGCACGCGCCGTGGCTCGGGCCAGCATCGCCTCAAGCTGATTTACATGGCCCAGATCGATGAGCGCCCCCCACGCTTTGCGATCCAGGTCAACTCGCGTACACGCGTCACCCGCGACTACGCCTACTTCATCGAGAACCGCCTGCGCGCCCGCTATGGCATGGATGGCGTGCCCCTGATCATCGACTTCGTCGAGCGCGGCACGCGCACAGGCGTGCAGGCGGCATAGGCG
>DATHPT010000087.1:0-3756 GCA_035483615.1 Solirubrobacteraceae bacterium
GCCCACTCGACCGCTCGATCCTGGACGGCCATCACGGCGTCGCGGATCGTCTCCAACGCGACGGGCTCGACGGCCGTGCCGTCGACGCTGCCGAGCAGCGCCTCCTCGCTGAACGTCCCCTCCGGCCCGAGATAGCCCGCGCTTGGAGTGGCGCTAGGCACCGGCGACATCTGTGGTGGGATCCAGCGGCCCTGCCACCTGAGCTCGTGTCGCCGCCGAGGGCTTCGCGGAGCTCTCGCCGAGCGCAACCCGGACCGCTTCGGTCTCCTCCGGTGAGAGCTCGAGCTCCGCATGTCCCTCCACAACCTGCTTGGCGTACACGCGTGCCTGGTCGCGATGGTGGATGCAGGTCAGCACCACCCCGCAACGCCGGTCGTCGAGCAGGGCGATCGACACCGACTGCTGCCCGGAGAGCTCGTTGTAAGCGTCATAGCGGACCAGCGCCTGGTGGGATATAGCCCCCGTGAGGGCGACCTCCACGCCGTCCAGGCGCTCCTCCAGGCGCACTGCCACGTCCCCCACATACTCCTGCAGCGCTTCGAAGGCCTCCTGCAACGAGGCGGCGTGCGCGACCAGGTCGCGCTCGGAGCTCTCGCCGAGCACCAACCTCTGTGCGGCTCGCAGCCGGCGCAGGCCGAGCGCCAGCGCCACGCACGCGCCCACCGCGACGATCCCCACCGCCAGCGCGGCCAGCGCGATGATTCCCTGGGTGTCGGTCAGCGAGGCAGCGGTCATCGAGAAAGCGAGGCAGCAGTCATCGAGAACAAACAAGTTAGCCGCTCATGCAGCCGTGAAGGATGGTCGATGCCTGCGGCGGCTGGGCGGTTCGCGCAAGCGTCGCCCTCCGCCGCCTTACTTTCCAAAGATCACCAGGAAAGTGCCCTTGTTGTTTTCGGTGTCGGTCTCTCCGGGTACGGGCTCGATGTTGACCGCCACGCTCGACGCGGCCCCGAGCGCGACCCCGTTGACGGGGATGTCGACGCTCGAGGTGCTTCCCGGTTCGGTTTTGTCGATCACATGCGAGGCGTGCAGGGTCTTGCCTTCGGTCGTCACCCCCACGTCCACCTTCACGTTCGTCTCCGGATTCGATCCCGCGTTTTCAACCATCACCGTGAATGTGGGATTCGCGCCGCCGCTCACATGGTTGAGCGTCGGAGAGGGCGCCAGCGTGTTCGTGCCAACGCTCACCCCCTTCAGCGAATGGCCATGGGTGCCCGGAGCCAGCGGGCCTTTGCCGGCGCTTCCCTGACCGGTGAGGTTCGATTCCACGGTCGAGGGCGTCAGCCAACCCAGGTTTGGCAGGAAGCGACTCGAAGCGGTCGTGTGACCGCTGACTCCGCCGCTGGCGAGTTCCTGCTCGATCAGGGGCGCGACCCGCTGCGAGTAGATCACGTCCGAGGCGAGGAAGATCTCCATCGCGCCCGCGATCTTGGTACTGGCCTGCTGTGACTGGCCGCCGAGCGCTTCGCGTATGAGGCTGGCCACCTTCGAGAGACCTTCCACGCGCATGCCGAGTGCGAGCAGCAGGTTGCGTTGGGCGGGCGTCATCGAGCTGGGAACGCTGAAGCCTTTGGCGTGTTCGGCCTGCAGCTGAGCCTGACGACGCAGCTGATCGATCTGCACCTCCACGTCGAGCGCCGACTTGCCACTGGCGCCTGAGAGGGTCGTGAACAGCGGGTGGGCCACCTGCGAGATCGATTCCTCAGCGACCTGGTTGACGTTCTGGCTGTAGCTTTCGAGCGCCTGCTGTTTGCCGCGCTTCAGACAGCCATTGACGAGCAGCACGATCAGGATCAACAGCACCACCCCGACCCCGGCGGCGATTCGCCTGCGAACCATCATTGCGTGGTGGTCCCCAGACCCCGGCCCACCGGCGCTTTGCGCGCGGCGGGGCTGCGGTCGCGGCCTTTGTTGGGTGTGCGCCGGCCGGACTGTTGTCGGCGGCTCCTCGTCCTCGTCGTCGAAGAACGACAAAAGAGTGCTCCTTGCAGGGGCTTGTGGAAGCTCACCAGTATGACCCCACCGGCAGTTGGATTGTCTGTTGCAACTTCTCGGCCAACCCGCAGCCGCGCGATCGCACGGCAGGGAAAGGTCATGACCGTGGCGAACGCGGAGGCGGTGGACTCCTCCAAGACCCTCCTCCAACGTCGCAATCGTCCGTCTCCGGATGCCCATAAGGATCCGGCGGGAGACCGGTCGGACGGTGACTCCGAGCGCTCGCCGTCCTCCGTGGGCGCGCCCGGAGGCGGTGCTCGCATCCGCATCTCCGACCGGCGCTCGCAACTGCCGGCCGAGTTGCTGCTCGGCCGCTACCGGCCGCTCGCGCGGCTCGGCGCCGGCGGTTTCGGGACGGTGTGGAGCGCCCACGACGAGCTGCTTGACCGCACGGTTGCGATCAAGCGCATCGAGCTGCCCTCCGAGGAGGACCGCGAGCGGGCCACCCGCGAGGCGCTGGCCACGGCGCGCCTCGCCCACCCGGCGATCGTGGCGCTGTTCGAGGCAAGCTCCGACGAGAACGCCTTCTACCTGATCTCAGAGCTCGTCGAGGGTGACACGCTTGCCGAGCTGATCGGCGCCGATCAGCTGCTCGACGAGGACATCGTCGAGATCGGCCTGACACTCGTGGGGGCGCTCGAGCACGCCCACGCACGCGGTGTGATCCACCGCGACGTCAAGCCTCAGAACGTGCTCGTGCCGAGTGACACGGGTGAGCAGACGCCCTCACGCGGCGCGCCCGCCGCCGCCGCGAAGCTCGCCGACTTCGGCGGCGCGAGGCTCGCCGGCGAAGACGCGCTGACACGCACGGGCGATGTGTTCGGCACGCTCGCCTACATGGCCCCCGAGCAGAGCGAGGGTTACGAGACCGGTCCGCCCGCCGACCTCTACTCGCTCGCGCTGGTCCTGTACGAGGCATTCACCGGCGTCAATCCCGTGCGTGGGCGCACGCCCGCCGCCACCGCCCGGCGGATCGGATCGCCGATCGAACCGCTCGAGCGCCACCGCGGCGACCTCCCACGCGAGCTGACCCGTGCGCTCGACATGGCGCTCAACCCCGATCCCCACGCCCGCGGCGAGCTCGCCGATCTGCATGACGCGCTCGCGGATGCGCTCGACCGCGGCCTCAGGCGCCGTCTCTTCGCAAGGCGACAACGCGAGGAGAGCGAGGAGATCCTGCCCGCCGCTCCGGCCGCCGTCGCCGAGGACGAGGAGCGATCACAACTGCCGTCGAGTCGCCGTCGTGTGGCGCTGCCACGGCTGCTGTGGGTCGGCTGCGTGCTGGCCGCGGCCGCCTGGCAGGCGGTGCAGGGACGGGCAGGCCTATCGCTGCTGCTGCTGGTGGCGGGCGCTCCGCTGCTGGCTCTGCCCCGTCGCTCGGGCCCCGGCTGGCTTGCAGCGCTGCTGGCGCCTGTGCTCGGGCTCGCAGGGCTCGCCGGCGCGTTCCCCGCGCTCGCCGGTCAGCGTGCCGGCTGGCGCGCTCGTGCGGGCCTGGCGCTGCTCGGCTTCTGGTGGCTGGCGCTGGCAGAGTCGCTGCTGGCAAGGCGGCTGTGGCTCGGGCCGCCGAGCGATCTTCCGGCCCGGGCGCAGTGGGAGGGCTCGTTCGCAGGCGCCGCCAGTCACGTGGTCGGCGCCACGCTGACCGTCGAGCTGCTGCTGGGCGCCGCGGTGTGGGCGGTCGCAAGCGTGATCCTTCCGTGGATCGTGCGTGGGCGCAGCGCGGCGCTCGACGTGGCGGCGGCGGTCGCATGGACGGTCGCG
>DATHPT010000088.1:0-6354 GCA_035483615.1 Solirubrobacteraceae bacterium
GCCGGCGTGTCGCTGTGGGCGTCGCTGAAAGGCGCGATCGTGAGCGACACGCTGAAAAGCCGCTTCGGTGAGGTGTGGGGACTGCGGGCGCTGGTGTGGGCGGGACTCGGGGGGCTGCTGGCGGCCGCTCGACTCTCGCGCCGCGAGCCGATCCCGGTGCTGCGCCCCGCCACGCTCGGCGCCGATGGCGTCGCTCTCGGTCCGCGCCCGGCGCGCGCGTTGCTCGTGCTCGCCGGGCTCGGAGTGGGCTATCTCGCGATCACCCCGGCGCTCAGCGGGCACGCGAGCGCCCAGGGCCCGCGCGGGGTGTTCTTCCCGGCTGACGTCATCCATGTGCTGGGCGCAAGCGTGTGGGTCGGCGGGATCGCCTGCCTGTTGATCGCCCTGCCCGCCGCCACCCGGCGCCTGGAGGGAGCGCAGCGCAGTCGTCTGCTGCTGGCGACGCTCGCGCGCTTCTCGCCGGTGGCGCTCGCGTGTGTGCTCGCGATCGCTCTAACCGGTGTCATCCAGGTCTATATCGACGTGCGCAGCATTCATGGTCTGCTGCACACGACCTATGGGGCGCTCGTGATCGTCAAGGTCGTGCTGCTGCTGGCGCTGATCGGGCTCGGCTGGGTCAACCGCGAGCGCCTGATCCCGGCGCTGAGACGCGTCGTGGACAGCGCTCGCCCACCTGGGCGCAGCGGCATCCTGGCTCGTCGCACGATCCGCGGCGAGCTCGCGCTGATGCTGACGGTCTTCGGCGTCACGGCCGCGCTGATCAGCTATGCGCCCCCGATCGATGTTGCGAGCGGTCCGTTCTCGACGAACACGACGCTCGGGCCCGCCGAGCTCGAGCTGACGGTCGAACCGGCGCGGGTCGGGTTGAACACCGCCCACATCTACCTGATCGACGCGAAGACAGGGGCGCAGTTCACCGCCACAAGGGAATTCACGGTCACCGCGAAGCTCCCGGCGAAGGGCATCGGTCCGCTGCCGTTGCGAGCCAACCTCGCTGGTCCGGGCCACTACGTGCTGAGCTCGGTCGAGCTGAGCCCAGGTGGGAGCTGGCAGTTGCAGATCACCGATCGCGTGTCCGAATTCGCCCAGTACACAAAGACGATCGAGGTACCCATCAAATGAGACCGCTACCAGGAGGACACATGAGATCGAGGATCATTGTCGCGCTTCTCGCCACGGCGACGCTGAGCGTCCCGGGGGTCGCCCAGGCTCACATCAGCCTGCATCCGAACACGATCCCGGCCGGGGCGTTCGCGACGCTCGACGTGCGCGTGCCGGGGGAGCAGGAACACGCCTATGCCTACAAGGTCGACATGCTGGTGCCGCCGGGGTTCACGGAGATCGACACTCAGAACGTGCCGGGATGGAGCGTCAGAGAGGTGATGGTCAAACCTGCCACGCCGATCCAGACCGACGAAGGTCCGGTCGACGAAGAGGTCTCACAGATCATCTGGACGGGCGACCGCTCCGCGCTCGGGCGCCTTGAAAATGGCACGTTCATCCAGTTCCCGCTGTCGATTGCCATACCAGCAGATCTCGCCGGTCGCTCGCTTGCGTTCAAGACGGTCCAGTCCTACAGCAACGGCAAGGTCATCCATTGGATCGGCGCTCCGAGCGCCGAATTCCCGGCGCCCACGGTCAACATCACGGCCAGGGGCGGCGTGATCGAGGACGTCGCCGGGGGAGAGGCCGGGCCCGCGCCAGGGCAGACCGCTGTTGGGCAGGGCGCCGCTACGTCTCCCGCGAGCGCAACTTCGTCCAGCGGTGCGAGCAAGGGCCTTGCGATCACGGCGCTGGTCTTCGGCGCACTGGGCCTGGTCGCAGGGCTCCTCGGGTTGCTGGCGGCTCGCCGGGCACGGCGTGTCGTGTGAACACCCGAGTGGCATCCCAGCACTATCCGAGCGGCGTCCCGGGCGGTATTCCAGCGGCGTCGAGTAGATGAGCTTGGCGGGCGAGCGTGGTAGCTTTTGGGTCGGCCCATGACCGTGCTCGCCTGCCTCACACACTGGTACACCTCGGCGATGTTCGTCGTGCCCGTCGTCGCAGTCGGCGGCTGGAGCTGGTGGAGCTCACGCCGCGGCGGGAGTGACGAGGAGCGTCGCGGCCCCACAGCTCGAGCCTGAGGCAGGCCGCATTCGAGCTTGAGGCAGGTTGGGCTCAAGCTCTGAGTCAGGCCGCGCTCGAGCCTGAGGCAGGCGGTTTTCAGCTCACGGTCGGGGAGCTCTGTCGGGTGGCTGCTCGCCGTCGTGGTAGTCCACCGTGTCGGCCATGCGAAACATCGCGCGCAAGCCGCCGCCCTCGGGCAGGCGCTCGTTGGCGCCGAGCTTGCCCGAGTCGGGGTAGATCACTATGTCCGGGTCCCCGCTGGTGCTGATCGCAAGGAAGCGCACGGTCTCCGAGGTGTGGTTGACGAGCTGGTGCGCGCCCTGCTCTCCACGTGGAAAGGCCACCACCTCCCCCTCTGTCAGATCTCGCCAGCCATCGGGTGTGCGCAGGCTCGGACGCCCATCCAGCACGAGCAGCAGCTCCTCCTCGGCGAGATGGTGGTGATACGGGTAGGCGGCTTCTCCGGGCGGCACCTCCCACAGGCTCATCCCAAGCCGCTCGCTTCCGGCATGGCGGCTGACGCGCGAGCGTAGACAGCGAAAGCCGGGGTGCTCTCGCGGCTCGTCGAAGTCGGCATCGTTGATGTTCGGCATTTCGCGCGAAGTCTAGGCCGTCGCCGCACTGATGGGCCGTCGCCGTGCTGCTGCTCGGCCCAGTGCCGGGCAGCATGGCTCGGCTGACTACAGTGACGGGCTGTGAACCGCGTCCACGCCCTGATCTGCTCGTCCGGCTGGTGGAAGGGAAGCGTGGAGCGCAAGCTGCTTCCGTGGGCGCTGAGAGGGCTGGACCTGGGAGACGACATCCTTGAGATCGGGCCCGGGTTCGGGGCGACGACCGAGGTGCTGGCGCGTCGATCGGGGCGGCTGAGCGTGGTCGAGCTCGAGCAGAGCTATTGCGAGCGCTTGCGCCGCGAGCTCGGCGAGCGTGTCACCGTGGTGCAGGCGGATGCGACGACGATGCCCTTCGAGGATGCTCGCTTCTCGAGCGTGGTCTGCTTCACGATGCTTCACCATCTCCCTTCGCCCGCGATGCAGGACCGACTGCTGGGGGAGGTGTCGCGAGTATTGCGTCCCGGTGGCCTGTTCGCTGGCACCGACAGCCTTGGCACCGGTCCTCTGTTCAAGCTGATCCACATCGGCGACACGCTCGTCCCGGTCGGACCGGATGGGATGGCCCGGCGCATCGAATCGGCTGGGCTGCGCGGGGCACAGGTGGACCGTGGCGGACGCTCGTTTCGCTTTCGCGCGCACAAGCCTCTCGCGCCTGGGCTTGTCCCGACTGCGCCCCCCGCGTCTGCGACCGGCGCACCCGACCTACTTTGAGAGACGCGATGGTCCGGCAGGAGCACGATCTGCAGCTGGTCATCTTCGACTGCGATGGAGTCCTGGTCGACAGCGAGGTGATCTCAAACAGCGTGCTTGCTCGGCTACTGACCGAGGAGGGGCTGCCGACGACGCTGGCCGAGGCTCGCCGGGACTATCAGGGGCTGCTGTTGCGCGAGGTGTTCGACCGTGCCCAGTCGCGGCTGGGTCGTCCGCTGGGCGATCTGTCGGCGCGATTCGAGAGCGTGCGGGCCGAGGTCTTTCGTCGTGAGCTTCAGGCCGTGGCTGGAGCGGCGCAGGCGGTGGAGCGCGTTCTGGCTGCCGGGGTGCCCGTGTGCGTCGCCTCTCAGGGCAAGCTCGAGAAGACCAGGCTCTCGCTCGACCTAACCGGGCTGCGCCGCCTCTTCCCGGATCGGACGCTGTTCTCCGCCTATGGCGTCGAGCGCGGCAAGCCGCATCCCGATCTGTTCCTGCACGCAGCCGCCGAGATGGGAGCCGAGCCCGCCCGATGCGTGGTCGTTGAGGACACGCCCTCAGGTGTCACCGGCGCGGTGTCGGCCGGCATGCGCGTGCTGGGGTACACGGCGGACAGTGACGCGCGTGCGCTGCAGCAGGCGGGAGCCGAGGTCTTCGGATCGCTGGAGGAATTGCCGGTGCTTCTGCGCCTGTCCTGATCGACGCCGGTCGCACCGCGTGCCGGTCCCGCGCCTGTGGAGTTGTCTTGCTCCATGGACGAGGCTGCAACGTCGAATTCGCGCTGCATCGGTTCACGCTGTGACGCTGGTTTGTGTCGCGATCAGGCGGGCGTGGCTGTCGGCGCAGGGCTCACGACCTCACCGAAGCTGACCTGCACGAGCGCTCCTCCGCCGGGCGCATTCGCCGCCTTTGCGTAGCCGTGATGGGCCTCGGCCGCTTGACGCACGATCGCCAGGCCGAGCCCCGAGCCGGGGAGCTTGCGGGCCCTGTCGGCCCGGTAGAAGCGCTCGAAGACATGCGGCAGGTCGGCCTCCTCGAAGCCGGGCCCGTGGTCGCGGACGGTCAGCACTCCGCCGTGCAGATCGACCTCGATCGGCTCGCCGGCGGGACTCCACTTGCGAGCGTTGTCGAGCAGGTTCGACACCGCCCGGTCCACACGATCGGCTTCCCCTCTGACGATCGTCGGCTCGAGCTCCACTCGAAAGCGCAGATCTGTGCGCCGCTGTCCGCGCTGCACCGCAGCCCGGACGATCTGATCCAGCTGCACGTCCTCGAGGACCCCCCTGCCCCCGGCGCCGCGAGCAAGCTCCACCACGTCGCCGACGAGCCTCGTGAGCTCGTCCAGCTCCTCGACGATGTCTGCGCGCAGGCTCGTCTGGTCGGAGGGGGGCAGTCGCTCCGCTTCGGCGAGCACCTGGATGTTCGCGCGCAGACTTGCGATCGGCGTGCGCAGCTCGTGGCTTGCGTCGGCGATCAGATTGCGCTGGGCGTCGATCGAGCGCTCGAGCGCGTCCAGGGTCGCGTTGAAGCTGCTCGCAAGACGCGCGAGCTCGTCGCTGCCGCCGTCCGGCAGGCGTTGGGAGAGGTCGAGGGTGTCCGCGATCGTCTCCGTGCGCTGGGTGAAGCGCGCGATCGGCGCGAGCGCAGCGCGCGCGACGAGACCCCCGAGGGCCGCCGCGATCGCGATCCCGAGGATCCCGACGATCACGAGGATCAGCAGCACACGGCTCATCTCGTGGTCGACCTCGGTGAGCGGTCGGGCGATCAGCACCGCCCCCCGCGCGCCGGTGCCGAGCGTGAGCACTCGCAGGTGGGTGCCTTTGACGGTCCGGTCGCTGAGTGCGCGCCCGGCGCCCGATCGCGCGATCGCACGGTCCAGAGAGCTGGGCGGGATCGAGGACGAGGCCCCCTGACCGCTTGGGACATGGACGGTGCCGTCGGGCGAGAGGAACTGCACGTAACCGGTGGGCCCTCCCAGTGGTGCCGGCTGGACTCTGCTCGGGAACCCACCGCCGTCATCGCCGGGAGGCGGCTCGCCGCCCGCCGTCGATGGGCTCTGCGGGGGCCTCTGCTCCCCAGCCGGTGGGGCCGCCGGCATTGTGAATCCCGCGGCGCGCTGGGTCAGCGACCTGTCGAGTTCCCCACGCAGCTCCGAGCGCACGGCGAGATACAGACTGACGGCGACCACGAGCACCGCCAACGCGACCGCGAGGCCGGCGACCGCCGCGATGCGCGCGCGCAACGTCATGGCTCGCGCAGGACGTAGCCGACGCCCCGGACGGTGTGTATAAGGGGACGGGCGCCCGCCTGGTCGAGCTTGCGGCGCAGATAGCCCACGTAGACGCGCAGCGCATTCGAGGCGGGCCCGAAGTCATAGCCCCACACGCGGTCATAGATCAGGCTGTGGGGGAGCACGCGCCGCGGGTTGAGCAATAGCAGCTCCAGCAGCTGATACTCGGTGCGAGTGAGCTCGGTGAAGCTGCCGTCGACCTCGGCGCCGTGGCGGGCGCTGTCGAGTCGGATCTCGCCGAACGCAAGCGAGTCGGGATCGCCCTGCGAGCCGGAGCGGCGCAGCAGCGCCCGCAGTCGCGCCTTCAGCTCTCCGACGTCGAAAGGCTTGACGAGATAGTCATCGGCGCCTGCGTCAAGGCCGTCGATGCGGTCGCTGACCACATCGCGCGCTGTGAGAATCAGGATCGCCACGCGGTTGCCGAGCAGGCGCAGGCGGCGACAGACCTCAAGGCCGTCGATGCCGGGCAGGCCGATGTCGAGCACGACCGCGTCCGGGACGTTCTGAACGACCAGCTCGATCGCCTGCTCGCCGTCCTCGGCGGTCTGCACCTCGTAGTCGCCGAGAGTCAGCGCGCGGCGCAACGCTTCGCGCACCGCTCGGTCGTCCTCTACCACCAAGATCCTCATGGTCTCGATTCTGACGTGCCCAGCTGCGCTT
>DATHPT010000089.1:0-17673 GCA_035483615.1 Solirubrobacteraceae bacterium
CAAACACCGCCCGCGACTCAGCGAACTCTCCGGTCCGGTCCAGGAGGATCGCCAGCTGCAGCCTTTGGGACGGGCTCAGTGTGTACCGCTTCTCTGCCCGGCGAAGGCAGGGCAACATCCGCTTCATTGCTCCGTCGGCGAGGGCCTCTTCGAAGCGCTCCACAAGTGCTTCCTGATCACCGATCTCCGTAGCGACCAGCCACGCTTCCACGGCATCTCCGGGAGCGAGAGGCTCCTTTAGGCGCGTCTCGCCGACCACCCTTAGCGATGCCTCGAAGGTAACCCTCACCGGAGGAGCAAGGGCGAGCGAGTGGGTCAGTTGGTCGATGCAGAGTTCCGCCAATTCCTCATGAAAGACGTAACGAGGACCGTCCGAGTCGATACGCACAACCAAGCCAAGCCGGCGCAGCCTGCGAAAGGACGCGCGGAGTTGCCGTGTCCCTAGCGGGCCGGGATCCTTGACCTCGTGCGCCACCAGCCGGATTGCCTTCCGCAAGTCCGACCGCGAAAAGGACCCGCGATGCACACTTAGGCTCGCGAGGATCGCGAGCAGCACAACCAGATCCGCCGACGGCTCGGGGTCCATTCTTGTGCCGAGCACCAAGTGGATAATTGCAAGCACATCGGGCGATACCGAACCGTTCCGAGCGATTACTTGGGCGAGGTGGAGCTGGGCCGCGCTCGCTGTACCGTTCTTTCGCAAGCCGGCGACGAGCTCAGAGGCTCTCTCGTCGATCTTCGAGATGCCGTCCTCGACGACGCGCGCTTGCGGGCCGCCCAGTTCGACGTAACAGTCGGCGGACTTCGCCTCGGAAAGCAAACGTATGTCGCCGCCGGGCCCAAGATTCCACGCGTCTCCGGGCCTGGTGAAGAAGACGAGCAATCGGGCTGGTCGCGACTCGCGCCGGTCTACAAGCAAATCTGTTAGTTCCTGCAGCTCCGTCGCCGCAACCAAATGAAAGTTGTCGACCATCACCACAGCCTGCGCCAAGCGACCTCGCCTTAGCTTGCTTACCAACTCCGTTTGGACGGACGAGGATCTGCTGAGGTCATAGAGGTAGCACCGACACCCGTACTCGAAGAGTTGGTTATCACGAATCAGGGCTTGGACGAGGCGCAGTGCAGTGCGCGTCTTGCCGGTGCCACCCCGACCCTCGACGAACCAAAAACAGCCGGAGTCAAGCTCGCGGCACGCGTGCGCCAGGTCGGAGACGACCTCTGTCTGCGCCTCGTACCGGAACAATGGCGCGTGGAAAATCTCCGGCGTCAAGCGACAGGCGAGTCCGCCCTCTTTGTGCCTCGAGCCGTAGTCGTGGTCGCAGGCCGTGGCGATTCTCCTTTGCACCGACGCCACTACTCGATCGACCTGGCCTCCTACCGATTCCATTTGCAGGAGGAGCAGATAGGCGGCCGCAACCAAGGGCCCCGCCAAGCCGATCAGTACGTTCCGGCCGCCAAGCCCGGAGCCGTCCAGTGCGGAGGAGATGATCGGCAGACTGATGCAAAGGGCGATCAGCGGGACCAGCCCGAACCTAAGGAGGACCAATGCTCGGTCGAGCGGCTTGACGACGATGTCCAGGTGCGCGTTATCGAGCATGGATCCAGAGCAATGCCTGGTGCGGGCCCGCTATCTCAACGAACGCCGATCGCGCGCGGGGACTGGCGGTCACGGCGTTCTAGACAGATGCGAGCGCGGCGCGTATCCCGCGGCCATGAAGCTCGCAGTCGTCTGCGCGTTGTTGCAGTACACGAATCGAATACCGCCTCCAGCCGGGAGCCGATAGCGCTTGAAGGCGCGATCCTCGATGAACTTACGGAAAAACGCGACATTTTCATCAGGGCCGTTTCGTCGCGAGCACTCTTCGATCGAGGCGAGCGAGTAAAGCGCGCCTTCGCGCCCGTGCAGGGCTAGCGCTCCTATCTCGTTGCTCTCTCCGAAGAGTGCTTCGAGTCTCATCTCACCAAAGCAGTAGTTCTTGCCCGCCTCGATCAGGCTCTTTCCGACACCCTGTCCTCGCGCGGTCGGCGATACGCAAAATCGCTTGCCGTGCACTGGAGGGTGGCCGCGATAGTCGAACTCCGAGTGAATCTTTGACTCGATCACCCGTGCGCCGAGAACCTCTCGCCGACCATGGCCAACGCGTGCAACGAAGAGCTGAAAGATCTCAGGTGCATCGGCCATGTCCTCCACGAGGCGCTGATGCATTCGCGAGTCGCGGAAGGCCTGCGCGTAAAGGGGCTTCAGATCTTGGAGGAGCGTTTCTGAGATTTGATCCAGTCCGACCCGCGTGAGCTCGACAGGCCCGTTCACGACATCAGCATCCCTACACGCGTCCATAGCTTCGATCATACGTCTCTCGGGAGATCCCTGCCACCGATAATCCTTAGTTATCACTGCAGCAACTTCTCGAGGACGTCCGCATCTGAAACCACTCGTCTCAGCGCCCGGTCAGAGACGTGGGTATAGATCTCAGTAGTAGTGAGGCTCGCGTGTCCGAGGAGTCGCTGGATATAGCGGATATCAACGCCTGCCTCGATGAGCTGGGTAGCCGCCGTGTGCCGCAGCATGTGCGGCGTTACTTTGACCCGCAGACCGGCGCCGCGTGCCGCCTTCTCTAGGCGTGATCGCATCGCCTGCGGGGTTAGGGGTTCAAAGCGAGAGTTGAAAAGCATCTGAGGATGCTCAAGGCCGAAGGCTGTTCGTGTCTTTAGGTACATGCAAGTGAGATGAGTGATCCAGTCGTTTGTGAGAAACACTTGTCGCTCTCGCCGGCCCTTTCCCATGATCCGCAAGCTCCGACTGGGTAGATCGATGTCACTACACCTAATGCTCACCACCTCGTTGACGCGCACGCCTGTGGTCACCATGAGGGCTACGGCGAGTAGTGTGGTGGACTCATGCGGTCGGGCAAGGCCATTGCCTGGGTTACTTGCCGCGCCAACGGTGGTCGCCGCCCGAAGGGAGCCGAAAAGGAGATCGAGTTCGTGTGAAGGGACGACTCGCGGAAGCGTCCTCTGTTGTCCAACCGAGAGAGTTACGCCGATCCATGGATCGACCTCTAGCAGTCGACTGGACAGCAACCACCTGCAGAAGCCCCGAAGCCCTGCGGCTCGCCGTCTAATCGATGTAGTTGAGAGGCCCGACGAGCGCAGGTCCCCCACGAATTCGACAAGGCAGTCTCGGTCGATCCGGTTGACGAGGGCGCGCATGCCTAGATGTCTTTCTAATGCTGCAATATCGCTGTCGTACGCGCGAACTGTGTGCGGCGATAGATCCCGTGTAGCAAGTAGCCAGCGGACGTATTGCTTGTGTGCCTGGTGGACCCGCATACGGGCCTCCCTTCATCCTGGGGGCAATGCTGACGTTCGGCCCACGTGGGGCCCCTGCGGATAGCTGCCTACGCTTGACTGTGCGGATCGGAATCGGCACTGGTCTATCGACACTTGAGGCATTGGAATCCTCCACCCGACCTGCTTGCGGCGAAGCGGCGGATAACAACGGGGTTGGCAGGCAACTGCTGCCCCTTGCGAGACCGTTCGTTGGAGTTAGCGTGATGGTGGCGAAACGGCTCAGCGTGTACGACCGGCGCCTGCACCACCAACCCAATGGCGAAGCGCTCGGGCTTATGCTCAGCCTCGTGTCGAATCGGACAGTCACGCCGCGAGCCGTCAAGGGCGCAGTGTGTACTCGCTTAGTAGTCGCCTCACGCTTGGGTGGTCTCGGTGCTCGGCGCGTTCGGCGTCAACCGCGTTTGCTTCCTTAAGGTCGTCTGTTCCGACCTGTAATCGCACGCAGAGAGCCTCATACACAGCCTGATGGTGCTGACGCTAGCGCAGGTCGATCTTGTTGGCTGCTGGCTGCTTAGGTTCGCCCCAGCCGATCAGGTCGAGCAGCGTACAGGTGCGTTCGAAACGCTCGCGGTGCCTGGCATACCACTCCTGGTGGCGCTCACGGCCAGGGTGATCGGTGACCTGGGAGATGTCTTGGCGGCGTCACTGAGGACTGTGTGCAGGCCGTTGCGCAGCTCGCTGACCATCTCGGCGGGCACGGTGATAGTCAAGCCCTGCAATCGCGCCACACGGTGCTGAGACGACTCTGGCAAATCCTCCTCCCCGGCCGGCATGGCGCAGCGTCTAGACGAGCGCGCGCGGCGTCCGTCAGGCCCCAAAAAATCAAGGCCGTGACGGCGACCGAAGGTCAGCAGACCATCCACGAGCAACGAGTCCAGCTGGGGGGGCGCAACTGTCAGGTCGTCCGTCCGCTCCTGACAAATCCCAGGTGCACCGCGATCTCTCCCAGCGGGACGCCTTTGGGCTTGACCTGGCTCCTTTGCTCGGGCTCCACCGAAGAGCAAGAGGCGACAGCACGCCACCCCGCCGCACGCTAAAGCAGTCATGCGAGAGACTCGGCAGCGCATCGAGGCTAATTCCTCGGTGCTGAGCCACTTATTTCGTTGGGCAGCCGCGACCATAACTCGACGCGCGTCCTAAAGCGAGCCCTGAGCACCAGCAATCCGCGACGATCGAGCGCAATCCGCACGATCTCAGGTACTACTGCCTGGACTCATCGTCGATCCGTCCCGATCCCAGCCGATTCCGCGTCGCCAAAACCAGACCCTATGCAGGAATCTTTAGAAATGGAGCTAGCCGGACTCGAACCGGCGACCTCCTGGGTGCGATCCAGGCGCTCTCCCAACTGAGCTATAGCCCCGCATGCTCGCGCTTGGCTGCGAGCCACTGCCCGAAAGTGTAGTAGCAGGCTGCACCCGGAGCAGATAGTCGAGCCTTCTCAGAGCCGACCGCGATCACAACGCCCCATTTTGCGAGAGCCGAGCGTTATCCAGAGTTGCGCGTCCCGGCCAAGTCGGCAGGCGCGCGCAGTATGGTTTGGCGGCGCAATGGGATTGCTCGACGACGCCATACGCGAGCACTTGGAGCTCAAGCGTCTCAGCGGAGCCGACCCGGGTGTGGTTGCCCGGGAGGAGCAGGATGCCCTGGGACCGGTACCCCGTCGCAGCGAGCAGGTGCGCGAGGGGCAGGAGGATGGCGAGCCAGAGTCGCCAAACGCCGGGGGATCGTTCTTTCCCGATGGGGAGCCGGACCCGGACACCGGTGTTTCGGTCGCAGGCCAGGAGACAGTCGAGATCAATATGGAAGCTGAGCTGGACGCGGTAGCGAACCCTGAGCGGGAAGCTCAGGCGCCAGGCTCCAAACGAGCCGAGTCCGTGGATCCAGGCACGGAGGACTCCCTTGAATGGGAGGTCCCGAACGATCGCCCAGGCGAACCTGCCGATAGCTCAGGGTTGGACGGCGAGGGCGATCCTGACACGGAGGACACCCACGAGACTGGCGAGCACATCGAGGACGTGCTCGAGGAGACCCCCGATTTTCTCCGCGAGACACCAGAGCAGGAGCGGCTCTGGTTCGAGCAGCGCCCCCCACGCGACTTCGACTTCAACGAGTAGACATCGGCCGTACGGCTGCCAGAGTGCTTGCTCGGATCGGCGGATCCGAGCGGCGTACGTTGCCCTAAACTCAAAGAACGGGGCCATAGCTCAGCTGGGAGAGCGCCTGCTTTGCAAGCAGGAGGTCGCCGGTTCGATCCCGGCTGGCTCCATGTAACCGTAGTCAATGCGAACCGCCGGGACACGGAAGGTCGGTTCGATGTGATCGCGGGCGTCTACGCGGATTTGGTCGATCAGCGTGTGGAGCGCAGTCTTGGCGTCAGCGGGAGCGCTTTCGTTGAGCACGGCGCGTAGTGTGCTGCGGAGACTGTCGAGGTCGGCGGGTGTGGCGCGCTCGGGCTGCTCGTCGTCCTCGTGCGCGGTGAGTTCAGCGGCGCGTGCTTCGAGCGCCTTGGCTTCCCCGGAGAGCGCGGCTATGCGTGGCGCGCAGGTGTCCTCGGGCATCGTGCCGGCCTCGAACGCGCGGAAGTAGCGGTCCATCGCCGCACGGGTCTCTGTGAGCTTGCGCTGCACAGCCGTTACCTCGCCTTGTTGCTCGTCGTCAAGCTGGATCACGCGCTCGTATGCGTCGGTGATCGCACGGTCGATCAGGTCGTGATCGTCGAGCACCTTCCATAGTCGGCGGGTGACGGCTTGCTCTAGCTGCTCGGCTGGTAGACGGTCGTTCGCGCAGTGCTTGGTGCCGTAGCGTGCGCGGGTGAAACAGGTGTAGTAGGTGTAGCGCCCGTTGCGCCCGTGAGCGGCCGTCCCGACATACGCTTGCCCGCAGCGTCCGCAACGTATCCGGCCGGTGAGTAGATACTCGGCGGGGTTTGACGCTCGCCGGGAGCGATCCTCGCAGCGCTCGGCGAGTATCGCTTGCGCCCGGTCGAACAGGTCCGCTGTGATGAGCGGGTCGTGCGGCGCCGGATACCAGTTGCCCCGGTAGTAAATCTCGCCGAGATACGCCCGGTTGCGCAGGACGGTTATCACGCTCGCCGAACTCCACAGCCTGCCGTTCTTCGTCCTGTACCCCTGATCGTTCAGCCATGCCGCGAGAGCTGACGAGCCGGCCTTGCGGTTTACGTACTGGTCGAAGATCACGGGCACGAGGGGTGCCTCGGTCGGGTGGCGCGAGAGGTAGTCCTGCTTGTCGGGCCGGTGAAGCCCGTAGGGGCGCTGACCGCCACACCAGCCGCCGCGAGCGGCCTTGCGCTCCAGCCCGGCGGTGATGCGCTCCACGATCAGCGCGCGCTCGAACTCGGCGAACACGCCGAGCATCTGCACCATCATCCGCCCTGCCGGGGTGCCGGTGTCGAACGGCTCGGTCGCGGAGCGGAAGATCACACCAGCCTGGTCAAGCTCATCGATGATCTGCGCGAGCCCACGGATCGACCGCGCGAGGCGATCTACGCGGTAGACGAGCAGCACATCGAACCTGCCGAGCTTTGCGTCCCGGAGGAGGCGGGTGAGTGCGGGCCGGTCGATCACGGTCCCCGTGAACTGGTCCTCATAGCGCCGCTCGATCCCCCACTCCGGCTGGCTGGACACGAACGCATCGAGCCGCACGCGCTGTGCCTCAAGCGAGTTGGGCTGGCGCTCCTCATCGGTCGAGATACGCGTGTACGTCGCCACGCGCACCCGCTCGGTATTCTCGGCCTGCGCAGACGCGGCGGCAAGGGATCGGCTCATGGTTGCTCCTCGGTTCGGGTGCCCACCAAGAGATCACGTTTCAGCCGTGATCTCAAGCTGCCGGGCAGCCGGTCCGGATGCGCGGCCAGCCACACCGCCAACAGCTCAGCCAGCGCATCCACGAGCTGCTGTTCCTCGTCGCTGGTCATCGCCCGTGTCTTGCCCGGAAGCAGCCGCAACGGACGATCATCTGCGCGGACGCACGCCGGGCGACGCGGCCTACGAACAGCACCCGTGCTCGCGCGTGGCGCGGACCCGGCCGCTCACGCCGCTCGCCGCCAAGTTGTGGTGGGCTGGCGCCAGCATCGTCCGAGGCAATCGGCTATCCGGTGCCCCGCCGGAAAGTCGAGTGCAGCCACGACACGCCGCGAGATTCGGGAAAGCCGACGACGAGCCACGACGACACGACCCGTGCGCGCCGCGAGCGAGGCAACTGTGCGATCACCCTCGGTTGGAATAGAGATCTCAAAATCGCGTGACTGTCGGAATCCCGCACAGCCATCAGCAAAACGAGAGACTCCGCAGGTGGTGACTGCGAACCGCAGTGTGAAGCACAGAACGAACCGCAGCGCGAACCGTAGTGCGAACCACAGTGCGAACTCAGAACAAACCCCGCGAAGCCCCGTATAGGGTCGTGATAGAGATGTCAAAACGCTGAACCGCGGAATCCCTTGCAGTGGCGACGGAAATCCAGTGCCCATGCCGAAGGCCGGTTGGTCTCGTAGTTGGTCCCTCAGTCGGTCCCACAGTTGGTCCCTTAGTTGGTCCCCAACCAACGGGTCCCGGCAGCGAGCAAAGAGCCGCCTGGGAGGAGCCGCCACAGAAAAGCGCATCCGTGCCTTGTACCTCCCAGGAAACCCTCAGTCCACAAGCGCACATAATGTGAAAGCGTGCGCTTTCACGTTTTCACTGGACATCCCTCAGACCGGCTCAGGGGACGCCCGATTGTGCATTCCAAGCTCGCATATCACCTAGGAGCCGTAGCTGTTGTCCCAACCCCACACGTTGCGTCGGCCGAGAACCTTGTCAACGTCAGCGTGCGCGTCGTCGGGCTCCCCCCACTCAAATAGGCAGTAAGTTGCGGACCCGAGTCGCCGGCACTCAGCACTCAGCCGCCTGCCGAACTCAAACCAAGCATCTGAGGGTGGCTGCCCCGAGTCGAGCAGCGCGCCAAGCTCGACCACAGACGCCCGGAGCACTTCGCGGAACCCGTCGATCCGGTCACCCGCTACCGTCCGCGAGTGTCGCCAAATCCGATGCTGCGGAGACTCCGGCAGGACAACCTCCCTGGCACTACGCGCCTTCCCAAGCGCCCGGCGCCCGGTGCTCGTCAACGCAACCAAATCAAGGCCAAGACGGCGAACGTCACGGATACGGCCAGCGGCTCTGAGCGCGTCCATCTGCGGCCGCAGCCGCCGCGTTGTCCACGAGTTGTGCACGAATCCCAAATGCGCCGCAACGTCCCACCGGCCGGCGTCGGGAACCTGGTTGCGGTCGTGTGCTTCGGCGCGGTCGATCGCCGCGAGTATCTGCGCGTCCGAGACCGGCTCGACCCGGCGGAGGTCCGAGCCATACAGCTCTTGGAAACGCCGGGCCGACTCCGGTAGCTCGATGGTGCTTCGCCTGCTCATTGCGGCTCCTTTCGGGCACTGAAAAGCACACGCAACGCGCGTCGCAGGACCGTCCCTACCGAGAGCTACGGTGGGTCCTGTGGCATCGAAGGCGTGATCTTCGGTGCTACACGGCCGGGCAGGTGTACCAGCACCTGCCCGGCCACTCGGTTGTCTTGACTTGGCCGCGATCAGAGCAGAGCCAGCGGCGGAACTTCCGCATCTTCGCCGGGGAAGGAGCAAGTGCGCGAGGCCCTAGCGTGTTGATTGGGTTCTGCGCCGCGCGAGCTCACTGGCGGCCTCTCGTTTGATCTTGGACGGAAGGCCGTACTCGGTCCTCGGCTGATGTCCTGCGAGGGCTGAGCGGGTACTTCGCAATTTGCGAGAAAGTGCGCGGCGGTTCCGTCCGGTGAGGCTGTCATGTTTCCGCCCGGCTGTAGTTACGGTGATGTCGAGCGGTTTTTCTGGCAGAAGTCTGTCCGAACGCGGGCGGATGATCTTCGTGGGATCGACTCCACCAGGGAGTCGGACCACAAAGCCAGGAGGTACCGTCCGTCATGGATGGCCTTACGCAGGACCCCGTCAGGGGTATGCAGGTGACAATGCTGCTGGCGGAATTCGCGGCAGCGCCGGAAGGGAAGCTCACGCTCGTCGGCGCAGGTTGGAGCATGACCGGTCCGAACGCACCGTGCGCGATCGGGATGGTGTTCTACGTGCCATGGCACCTCACGAACAAGAAGCATGAGTTCCAGTTGGAGCTGATCGACATGGAGGGCAACGGTGTCGCGTTGCACGGCGCGGACGAGCCGCTGATCATCGGCGGCGAGTTCGAGGTCGGGCGGCCGCCGGGGGCGCCAATCGGGATGACATTCCCGGTCGGGGTGCCGCTCAACATCGGTCCGCTCGGCCTGCCACCTCACCAACGGTACGAATGGCGGCTGCAGGTTGACGGACAGACCGACGAGGATTGGCGGCTCGTGTTCAACACGACACCGCCAATCCAACAGCAAAAGGCTGCCTAGGCAGCTAGTCGCGAACTAGGCGCAGATGAGCGCGCGACTTCGGGCGCTCATCCTCGGTGCTTCCGGTGGTCACGACCACCTGGCCGTTGGCAGACGGCTGGGCGTGGCCGCTGGAGGTCACCTTCTCGGGTGCGATGCCGGTGACCTTGGTGATGGAGAACGTGGATGACATCGACATTGTGGTGTTAGACGCGGTGAGCCTATACCCTGCTGGTACGGAAAGTCCCATCACGGCCTACAGGTAGCGTGGCAGACCCGCAGCCAGACAGGAAGCACAGTCTCTAGCCCTCATCAAGCGACATCCGTCCGCCCGGAAGCCACGCAAAACGGTTCGCATTGACTTCGGTTGGCTCCATAAATACCTGCAAATGGGGCCTTTTTGACGTGACGCGCCCTAGCGTCGGATGTGTGCCGACGGTTCTGCCAGTCCCCTGCCAATTGCGAGAAGCCCAACAAATACGGGCCTTTCTCAACCGCGAGCCACGCTTCCTGCGGAGCAGTCGCTCTCAGAGTTGAGATACGGTGAAAGTCCCTGCAATTCTGGGATTTTCTGCGGAGCATCTCGGCCGCGACGTCGCCCCTCATCTCGCAGAAAGCCCCTATTTGCAGGGGAAACGTTTCGGCACCGGCTTTGGCTTTCGGGCGGCGGATTGCTCGTTAGGCGGCTCTTAGCTCTCGCTGTCTGGCGAGTTCTTGCCTGCGTGCCGTGTCGCGCACCTTGCCGACCACCTCGAGCACATCGAACAGTTCGTCGTCGCGACGCAGGTTCGCGAGAGCTCCTCGATGAGTGTTGCGCACGGTCGAGGCCGCGACGCCGCTGGCCAGCGCGATCTGCTCCTGAGTCATGACTTCGAAGTAGCGGCTCTGGATGACCTGGCGTTGGCGATCGGGGAGGCGCTCAACGGCCCGCTCGCATGCGGTGCGGGTCCGCGCGTAGGTCGCGTACTCGTGTGCGAGCTCGAAGATCGCAGGCAGGTCGAGAGTGCTCAGCCAAGCAGCGTGCGCTGGGGACCCCGGGGCCGCGAAGAAGGCGGCCCCTCGGCCCTTCTCGGTGAGCAGCTCGTCGAGCACGGTCTTGATGCCCCAGTCGAACTCGTGGCGTACGGGATCTTCGGTGACCTCCATCCGCACGTGGTCGAGCGCACGGTGGGCAAGCCCGTTCTTCAGCCAGCCGAAGAAGCGGCGAGGGAACGGTCGCGGGCAGTCGCGCAGCATGTCGATCAGGGCGTTCTGGATCACCTGGTCGAGCTCGGACCGATCGAGTTCGTTGACGCGCCTGGTCTCTTCGCGCTGATGCGCTCCGGCAGCGCCGGGATCGAGGTCAAGACCGCCGTAACGACGCAAGCTCATGGTCACCGTGAACCATGCCGGACGGCAGAGCACGATCAGCAGCTGAATCTCGGCCTGTGAGGCCTCGCGGCGGCGCATCTTGCCGGTCAGCTGCTCGAGTAGCGCGTTGCGCGAGTCCCAGTCGTTCATCTTGGTCCAGTATTTCCAGTCGTCGAGCGCTGGCACGACGAGCTCGGAACCCGGCAGTCCATCCAGCTCCTTGCGCTGGTTGATCAGCCGGAAGGTGTCTTGATCGTGAGCGTGCGCGTCGACATCGTCGGCATAGCCGGTCGAAAGGCGCACGTGATCGAGCGTTCGCTGCTGACGTTCTTCGATAACGACTCGGCGCAGGTGAGCGCGAGTATCGGGCTTGCTCGGGTTAACGTGTGACTGCGACATACGTCCTCCTAGTGAAGTGCATAGCCCGGACCCATTCCGGGCTTAATCGGGTAAGCGGAGGAGCGTCTATTCGCTCAGCGCGGGGAAGTACGGCAAGGTCGCGCTCGTCCCCTGAGCGCGCTTTGCGGAGGTGTGGCGGCCGGTGCTACCCTCCGTCGCAGATGTTGTTGCAGAACTTGCTTCTCTCGCTTCTCCTGCTCCCCCCTCGGGGGGAATAGCGCGTGGCGGCCGCGTAGCCGCATACCCAGCAGAGAGGAAACGACAAAGCGAGAGAAGGAGCACGACATGATGGACGCTTCGGCGGGCAGCATTTCACGCGGGCGCAGCGAGTCCGACCGCATACTGATCTTCGATACGACGCTGCGCGATGGCGAGCAGTCGCCGGGGATTTCCATCAACAAGACTGAGAAGCTGGAGATCGCCCATCAGCTCGCGCGCCTCGGCGTCGATGTGATCGAGGCCGGCTTTCCGATTACGTCTCCCGGTGATTTCGAGTCGGTGCAGGCGATTGCGCGGGAGGTCGAAGGGCCGGTTATTTGCGGCCTGGCGCGCACTGTCAGTCAGGACATCGAGGCCGTGTGGAACGCCGTGCGCGACGCTCAGCGCCCGCGTATTCACATGGTTATCGCGACCAGCGACATCCACATTAAGCACAAGCTGCAAACGACGCGCGAAGATGTCAAGGGGCAGGTACGCGCGGCCGTGGCACAGGCGCGCGAATACACAGATGACGTCGAGTTCTCGACCGAGGATGGGTCGCGCTCGGACGTGCAGTTCTTGGCCGAGGTGATCCAGATCGCGCTCGATGAGGGTGCCACGACGATCAACGTGGCCGACACCGTGGGCTACACGATGCCACGCGAGTTCGCCGCGATGTTCGAGGAGCTGTTCCGGCTAGTTCCCGGTCTGCGCGATGTCGTCCTCTCGGTGCATTGCCATGACGACCTGGGGATGGCCGTCGCTAACTCGCTGGCCGGGCTGGAAGCGGGCTGTCAACAGGTGGAGTGCGCGATCAACGGGATCGGTGAGCGCGCCGGCAATGCTTCGCTTGAGGAGATCGCCATGCTGTTGCATACGCGCGAGCCGAGCCTCGGCCTGTGGACGGGCATCGAGACGACTGAGATCGCGCGCACGAGCCGCCTTGTCTCGCGGCTGACCGGCTATCCCGTGCAGCCGAACAAGGCGATCGTGGGCCGCAACGCGTTCGCACACGAGGCGGGTATCCACCAGGACGGCGTGCTCAAGGAGCGCACCACCTACGAGATCATGGACGCGAGGACCGTCGGCCTGACCAGCAACTCGATTGTGCTTGGCAAGCACTCCGGCCGCCACGCGCTCAGCGAGGCGTTGAAGGAGATGGGCTTCCAGATCGACGGTCAGGCGCTGAACACGGCGTTCAAGCGCTTCAAGGAGATAGCCGACCGCAAGAAGCAGGTGACCGCGATGGACTTGGAGGCGCTCGTGACCGACGAGTTGCGCAGCGAGGACACCGGCGGCTACTCGCTGGACTGGTTCGAGGTCGAGGCCTCCTCGCTGCGCCCAGCGCACGCCAAGGTCTCGGTCACGCTGCCCGAGGGTGGCGTCGGCACAGGCTCGTTCATCGGGGACGGACCGATCGACGCAGTGTTCCAGGCCATCAATTCCGCTACGGGCGTCGCCGCCAAGCTCAGCGAGTTCACGATCGGCGCCGTCACCGAGGGCCAAGATGCGCTCGGCGAGGTCTCCGTCGTGCTCGAGATCGAAGGGTTCACCGGGGCAGGGCAGGGCGTGTCTACGGACATCATTGACGCCGCCGCGCGGGCATACGTGCGCGCGCTGTCGGTTGCCGTGGCGCGCTCGCGCGCCGACCAGGCGATCGGGCTGCCCGAGGCTTCGCCGGGGTGAACCCCGATCAAGCCTTCAACTTGAAGGGGCCTGGGCTCCAGCTCGTTTCATCGGAACATGCGAGTTTGCTGCATGCCGGGTTGGAGGCGGCCTTCGACTAGGTCTCGTAGGCGGGCGGGCTCTCCGTCTCGCTGGTTCATCTGGCGTGCGTAGATTTCAAGGGTGAGGGCTGAGGTTGCATGCCCGAGCTGGTTGATGACGTAGGGCGGCGACTCCCCGATCGCGAACAGCAACGAGGCGAACGTACGGCGCAGCGCGTGTGGGGTGATCCCATCGGGCAACGGGCTTCGTCTCGCCGTTCCAGTGTTTCGTTGGCGCGGGCTATCGCTGGCTGTCGCACGCCTCACAAGCGGTGATCGTCACTCCTTCCAATGGCAGTGGACGTCCCCCGGGCGACGGAGCGCACGCCGCGGCCCACCGCGGCGACTGACGTTCGAGCACAGCTGGCACCGGCCAGGGAATGGCGGACAGTGATTGAACCAACCGAAGTCAACGGACCACCTGGCACCGATAGCCGGCGGGCGGATGTCGCTCGACGAAGTCGACGAGAGCGCCGACCTGCTGGACGTCCGAGGCCACCGTTGACATGCTCTGGCTATGAGCACGGAGCAACGCACGGCGCAGTTCGGGCGCGAGGATGACCATGACACGATCCGCCTCGCCCTAAATGAGCTGCGTGACAACGCCCGGATCACTCTCACTGGAGCGGGATCCGGCGCGCGCTGGCGACGCGCTTGAACGGGAGATCAGGAGCGCGAGGTGGGCAAGGCCGCGAGGATCCGCCGCGAACGCGCGGCGAAGGCGCAAGCCGCCCCGGCTGAGGATGAGCAGCTCCTAAGTGTGTTCGACATCGCGGACCTTGACGGGCTCGAACGCCACCTCGAGCAGCATCCACGGCCAGTCACATCACTACTTGCTTGACAGCTCCTCCACGACCTGCAAACGGCGGCGATTGTGTTTGGGCATCCGCCCAAACGACTCGGGAGAGTCCAGGCCCAAGGAGGAACCATGAATAGCCGCAATACGCCAACAAGTCCATCCAGTCAAGCGCGAGAAAGGAGGCGAGTTGCATTGCGACGACTTGCCGGAGCAGATGCTCGTTGTCGAGAGTCATTTGCCTGCAATCGGCTTTGGTGGGCTTACATCTCAGATGGAACATTCGACTGCCAACCCCATAAGCGACCGACCCGTGACGACTCGTGCCGGACTCCGGGTCGATGCGAAAGCCATCGAGGCTTCGCGCGACGCCGCCAGCGACGCCGCCGGGGGAACGTAATGCAGATCGACGTCCCCGACGCTTTGCTCGATGCCCTGGCAGACAGACTCGCGCCAAAGGTGGCCGATCGGCTCGCCGTATCTCGACCTCCATTCGTCTCGCCGTGGATGACCTTCGAGGAATTGGCCACCTACACCAAGATCGCCAAAGGGACTCTCCGCAAGCTGGGCGCTGAAGGGACATTCAAGGCGTACGGAGGCAAGCGGAAGCTCTACCATCGGGAGGAGGTTGATGCCGCACTGCTGGGCTTGTCCCATGCCCCGCGATTGAGTCGGCCGATCGTCTTGAGGAGGGCAAGCTGATGGCACGCAAGGAGAAGCCTGAGCGCGTCGAGCGAGGTCTGTACCTCGCGGGCAAGACGTATCTCGCCTGCGCGACCCCTCCTGGCTCCCGCAAGGTCAAGTGGAAGACCATCGGCGAGGTCGGGCTTATGGAGGCCCGCCGTAAGCGCGACGCTTGGGCCGTCGAGGTCCGGTCGGGCGGCATCTCTGCCACGGGTGGCAAAGAGACGGTCAAGGAGGTCGCAGAGGCGTGGCTCAAGCATATCGAACGTCTTGTTGACATCGGCGAGTTGCGCGAGCGCACGCTTGAGTCCTACAAGACTGGCGTGAACATCCATCTTGTTCGAGCCTAGGCACGAGGCGCATAAAGTCGATCACTACGGACGATCTAGTTGAGTGGCATCGCCAGCAGCGCGGCGCGGGCGCTTCGGACTGGTCGATCCGGGCGCGGTGGATGGCAGTTCGCGGCGTCCTGGGCTACGCAGCCCGGCACAACATCATCCAGACGAGCCCAGCCGACAAGCTGCTGCCTCGCGAGCGGCCGGGCGCAGGTGAACCGAGGCAGCGCTTCCTCTCGCGTGAGGAGATGGATTCGATGCTCGAAGGCGACGAGGAGTCCCGCGCGATCGTTGCAACTGCGCTGTTCACGGGCTTGCGGGCGATGGAAGTTCTCGGCCTTGTGTGGGGCGATGTGGACTTCGCGGCTGGCGAGGTCCATGTTCGCTACCAGCTCAGTCGTAAGGGCGAGCGGGTGCCGTTGAAGACGAAGGCCGCCAAGCGGGACATTATGCTGATGCCGGCGCTTGGCAAGCTCCTGCGGCGTTGGCGTCTTTCGCATCCACGACGCACTCGCCAATAGCCTCAAGCGCTGGTGCAAGTTCGTCTATTTGCTCCTCGGACTCGACCATAATGTCCAGGAAATCGTGGTCCTCAGTCTCGTCGGTGGTCGCGGTACTGGCCGTAATTGAGTGGTTGTCATCCGGTGAACTGTCCTCGTGCTCGATACCTGTCCATAGGCGCGTAGCAGTGACCGGGTCAAACTCTCCGGACAAGCCCGCTTCGAGAACTTGTCTCAAGTCTTCGCGCGCACTGATCAGCCCGAAGGGTGACGAACTGAACTGGATCGTTCGGATCATGTTTACATCGAATGGCAACCTACCGAACTCGCCAATCTGAACTGTAAGCTTGTCTCGCGTATGGCGTAGACCAAGCTCGTACATAACATTTGCATTAGCCCCCGTGAGATCGGCGATGACGACATCGTCATCCCGCAGCCGTCTAAAGATCTGTTTGTTGATCTCTCCCGCCCTCGAGAGCGTGTCTGCCCGGACCGGGGTTAGCCCGAGACGAGCGCAAGCTGGCTCTATGACCTCCTCCATGATCCGGAGTGACTGCTCATATGTCTCTCGTTCATCCGTCCCATGCGCCGCATGGCGATTGCCGATAGGGCCGATAACGAAACAGGTAAGTGGCGATAGCACAGTGGGCTCGGGCTCGCTCATCGTGGCTGCACGTTAGCGTGCTAGCTCCGACGTTGGAAGTGCCGTTTCTGGGTCGACGGTAGGTTGAGCACTAGCCGCCGTGTCCTAAGCGTGGGCACCGTGGCCTTGTAGGTAGGCTTAGACTATGAAGCGTTGCTGGGAAACGGACAGCGCTTCGAGCGGGATACGAGGCAGCCTTGCGTTAGCGTCCCAGACACATATCGCGACTAGCGGAAGACACAATCGAAAGCGTATCCCCTCGGAGACTCGCTGTTTCTGCCCCCCTGAGGCGCTTTATGGCAGTCCCTCCAACCGCCATCCGCTCCCGATTGTCTTTGCAGTGGTTTCGTCATCTACCCCAAGGTCGAGCAGCAGATTCACATACATAACGACGATCAACTTTCGTACCAAGTCGAACAAGTTCTGATCATCTTCGATTACATGCGATCCCTTCTTGCCCCAGTGGATCATCCAGTTGCGAGTATCGTGTAGCTCCTTGCAGAAAATCTCAGGATTTAGGCCCCAGGCGTCGAGCACGTTGAGCGCCTTGGTGGTGAGATATTCCAGACGCTCCCGCTGGCCCTGGGAATTGACGTGCCCAAGGGCAGCCTTATAGATCCCTCGCACGCGCTCCGGCATAGGTTTCAGCGCATCCCTGATTGCTTTCTCGGCCTGCTTCTGCTGGCTCTTGGTCAGGGGTGGCTGTGAATGAAGCGTTCGGTGGTAGCCCTCGGCGAACGACATCAAGGCAAGCAGTCGGTGCTCGAGAATCGACTCAGGCCGATCGAGTACGGAGAAGAATTGATCCCACACAGGTCCCACCTTGCGATGAAGTGCGAACCATTTTGCAATGAGCGCATCAGGTTTGTCCAACCAGCCGAGATTGAGCGCCAATGCGTACAGCGGCGGCGCCTCCTGTGGGCGCGGATAAGCTTGTTCGAGAATCGGTACGATCAGAGGAGAACCTGTCTGGAGGTGTGCCGCGACGCGAGTGACGTAACTTTGCCGACGCGTCGCAAACAGGATGAGATCTTGCAACGGCCCGATGTAGTCGATCTGCAACTGAGAGACGGGGATCGGAGGGTCAAGGTCCCATTGCGCATTTACGCCGAGCGAGGGGTAGCGTTCCCCTTCGCGAAAGCCGTCTTGGCGACTGGCAGCGAGAAGCAGCGAGACGCCGCGGTCCACTTCGACCGACAGAACCTCAACGCCGTGAGGGCCCATAGGACGGCGAAGCGGGCCACCCTCAATTTGA
>DATHPT010000090.1:0-7943 GCA_035483615.1 Solirubrobacteraceae bacterium
CTTGCCCACCGGCCCTCCAGGAAGCGCGGACTACAGCGTGAGCCCATGTACTCTGAGAAGCAATGAGCCAGGGATACAGAGTCGCCGTTGTGGGCGCCACCGGACAGGTGGGAACGCTGATGCTGCAACTGCTGCGCGAGCGGGAATTCCCTGCACGGGAGATCGTGCCGTTCGCCTCCGAGCGCTCGGCCGGCCGTGAGCTGGAGGGCGTGGGTACGGTGCAACTGCTCACCGAGGAGACGATTCAGGGCTTCGATCTTGCGATCTTCTCGGCCGGCGGGTCGACTTCAGGGGAGTGGGCGCCACAATTTGCCAAGGCGGGAGCCGTGGTGGTCGACAACAGCTCACGCTGGCGCATGGACGACGAGGTGCCGCTCGTCGTCGCCGAGGTCAATCCGCAGGCGCTGGCAGCTCACAACGGGATCGTGGCCAACCCGAACTGCTCGACGATGCAGATGGTGGTGGCGCTGAAGCCACTGCACGACGCCGCGGGCATCGAGCGTTTGGTGATCTCCACCTATCAGGCAGTGTCGGGCACCGGCAGGCAGGCGGTGGACGAGCTGCTTGACCAGTCGCACGCGCTGCTGCACGAGATGGAGATCCAGCCGCCGCAGGCATACGCCCACCAGATCGCCTTCAACGCGCTTCCGCACGCGGGCAGCTTCGCCGAGGGTGACGACCACACCGACGAGGAGCGCAAGCTCATCAACGAGACCCGCAAGATCCTCGAAGACGATTCGATCCGGGTGAGCGCCACATGCGTGCGGGTGCCGGTCGTCAACGGCCACTCCGAGGCTGTGAACGTGCAGACGCGCGAAGGACTCACGCCCGAGCGCGCCCGCGAGCTGCTGAGCCTCGCCCCCGGGATAACCGTGGTCGACGATCCCGCCGCGGCGCTGTACCCCCTCGCCACACGAGCGGCCGGCCATGACGAGGTGTTCGTCGGGCGCATCCGCCGCGACCCCGGACACGAGCGAGCACTCGATATGTGGATCGTGGCTGACAATCTGCGCAAGGGCGCGGCCACGAACGCTGTGCAGGTGGCTGAGCTGTTGCATGAGCAGGGCCTGATCGCGCCTCGTGGCGCAGCCGCCGCGGCCTAGGGAGGACTCCGGCCGGATCGCTCGAAACTGGGAGCGATGAGCGTCTTGACCGAGGTGCAGCGCACCCTTGTGAAGTCCCCGCCCGAGTTGTGGACCGAGTTGAGCAACCCCGAGGCCCTGGCCCGCCATCTCGCCGAGCTCGGTGAGATCCGGATCACGGGCGTGGAGCCCGAGACGAAGGTCGAGTGGGAGGCCGAGGGCGCCAGCGGCGTCGTGCAACTGAAGCAATCTGGCTGGGGGACGAAGGTGACGTTGTCGCTCACCCGTGAGGCCCCGGAGCTCGAAGTGGCGGAGGCCGTAGAGCTTCAGCAGGCCGCGAAGCCCGAGGCGGCCGTCGATACGGAGCCTGAAGTGGCAGCGGCGCTCGAGCCGGCAGCGAAGACCGTGGAGCCGGTTGCCGATGCGGAGCCCGGAGCAGCGGTGGAACCCGATGCGGCGACGGAGCAGATCGTGGTGCCCGAGCCGGCTGTCGACGTGGAGCCCGAGCCGGCTGTCGATGTCGAGCCTGCCCCTGAATCGGCGATCGAGCCAGAGCTTGAATCCGATGTCCAGCCCGAGCCTGAGACGGTCGTGGAGCCAGAGCCGCGATTGGGATTCTTCGCACGTATGTTTCGTCGACGTCGAGCGAGACCGGTCGAGCTGGCGGTCGAGTCGGAGATGGTGGTCGAGCCGGAGCCGGAGATGGTGGCCGAGCACTACCCAGAGGCCGAGCCAGAACCGGAGGTCGAACCCAAGGCGTTGGCGGCGCCTGAGCCGATTTACCCGGCGCGAGCTGTCGACCCAGCGGCCGAGACCAAGGTTGAGCCCGAGGTCGAGCCGGAAGACGCGGCTCCCGCCGGCGATCTGGCTGCTGAGCTGATGTCTGTGGAAGCGCAGATGGAAGCCGAGACGACCGAGCTGCTGACCGGTGTGCTCGACCGATTGGGAGCCGCGCACCACAGGCCCTTCTCGCGCGGATAAGATCCGCGCCGATGCGCGCAAAGGCACCGGAGACCTACGAGGAGAAGCTGGCCGAGCTGCAGGAGTTACGCGTGGCCGCGGTCCACTCGGCGCCCGAGGCCGAGGAGAAGCAGCACGCGCGCGGCAAGTACACGGCGCGAGAGCGCGTGGAGAAGCTGCTGGACCCCGGGTCCTTCCAGGAGCTCGACACGTTCGTGCGTCACCGGACCTACGACTTCGACATGCAGAAGAACCGCCCGTGGGGCGACGCGGTGGTGACCGGGCACGGCACGATCGACGGCCGGCGGGTGTGCGTGTTCAGCCAGGACTTCACCGTGTTCGGCGGTTCGCTGAGCGAGGTGATGGGCGAGAAGATGTGCAAGATCATGGATCTCGCAACCAAGATCGGCTGTCCGGTGATCGGCATCAACGACTCGGGTGGCGCGCGGATCCAGGAGGGAGTCGTGTCGCTGGGCGCCTACGGCGATGTGTTCGTGCGCAACGTGCGAGCTTCCGGCGTGGTCCCGCAGATCAGCCTGATCATGGGACCGTGCGCCGGCGGCGCGGTGTACTCGCCCGCGATTACGGACTTCGTGTTCATGGTCAAGGAGACCTCGCACATGTTCATCACCGGCCCCGACGTGATCAAGACCGTGACCGGTGAGGAAGTCGGCTTCGAGGAGCTGGGTGGCGCGATGTCGCACAACTCCAAGTCGGGCGTGGCCCAGTTCGCATCCGAGGATGAGGACGCGTGCCTCGAGGACTGCCGCTATCTGGTGAGCTTCCTGCCCCAGAACAACATGCAGACCACGCCGCGGGTGCAGCCGACGGACGATCCGAACAGGATGGACCCCGAGCTCGACCATGTGGTCCCGGACAATCCGAACAAGCCATATGACATGCGCGACGTGGTGCGCCTGATCGTGGACGACGGCGAGTTCTTCGAGGTGCACGAACATCACGCCAAGAACATCATCTGCGGCTTCTCGCGCCTGGATGGTCACGCGATCGGGATCGTGGGCAACCAGCCGAACCAGCTGGCAGGCGTGCTCGACATCGATGCCTCCGCCAAGGCAGCTCGCTTCGTGCGCACCTGCGATGCGTTCAACATCCCGCTGCTCACGCTGTGCGACGTGCCCGGCTTCCTGCCGGGAACCGCCCAGGAGTGGGGCGGCATCATCAGACACGGGGCGAAGCTGCTGTACGCGTTTGCCGAGGCGACCGTGCCGAAGATCACAGTGATCACCCGCAAGGCCTACGGGGGCGCCTACGACGTTATGGCCTCCAAGCATCTGCTCGCCGATTTCAACTTTGCGTGGCCGACCGCCGAGGTGGCCGTGATGGGCCCGGAGGGCGCGGTCAACATCATCTACAGGCGCGACATCGCTGGTAGCCCGACGCCGCAGGAGCGCAGGCAGACGCTGATGGACGACTACAAGGCGCGCTTTGCCAACCCCTACACGGCGGCCGAACGCGGCTACATCGATGATGTGATCGTCCCCCACGAGACCCGTCCGAAGCTGATCGCGGCGCTGGACACGCTGCACACCAAGCGCGAACCGGGCCCGAAGCGCAAGCACGGCAACATCCCGCTCTGAGATGCCCTCCCGACGATCCCAGGAAGCGGAGGGATCGGTTGCTCTCCAGAGGGGGTGTCGCGCGCACGCGCGGCCTACTAATAGAACTAGCTTTATTAAAACTCCGCGCGCACGCGCGACACCCCCCAAAACGAACGACCTACAACCAGCAGTCAGAGACGAACCGTGGTCAACCGGCGCCCCAAGCTCGAACTGATCGCCCCGTCGGCCTCGCCGGCCGAGGCGGCGGCGATCGTGGCTGCCCTGGAGCGGTTCATGCGCGATACGGCGCTCCGCCTGGCCCCCCCGAGCGAGGGCGTGGACCCGTGGCTGCGGGCGGCTATGCTCGAAGGCGTGGCGCGGGAGGGTCGGAGCGACGCACCCGATCCTTGGATAAATACCTAAAAGCCGCTAGGCTTTACGCCCAATCTCTCTGCCGGTCGCAAACGAATAATCCGGACGCGCCCAAACGCGAGCCCGGACTCAGGAGGTCTCGCTAGATGGAGCCAGTATCGATACCCGCCGAGCGGCCCGCAAAAAAGGGCTCGTTGGAGGACCCTGAGGTCCTGCAGAACGTTCCCGGGCACGTGATCCCGATTCTGCAACGGGAGTACGACGACTTCAAGACAGAGGCCACCAAGTTTCTGGACGGCGGCACACCCGAAGACGAGTTCATCAAGTTCAGGCTCAGGCAGGGCGTGTACGGCCAGCGCCAGCCCGACGTGCAGATGATCCGTGTGAAGCTTCCCTTCGGTGGGATCACCCCCGAGCAGATGGACAAGTTCGCCGACGTCGTCGAAAAGTACGCACCGCTCGGCAAGGGTCATGTGACGACACGCCAGAACGTGCAGATGCACCACATTCCGTTGCCGGAAATCGAGAAAGCGATCAGCGAGCTCGGCGAAGCGGGGCTGTCCAGCCGCGAGGGCTGCGGCAACACCGTGCGCAACGTCACCGGCGACCCCTGGGCGGGCGTGGCGGCCGACGAGCTGTTCGACCTGACCCCTTATGCCGGCGCCTATGTGCGCTACTTCGTAAGACATCCGACCACGCAGGGAATGCCGCGCAAGATCAAGACCTCATTCGACGGTTCGCCCCGCGACAGAGCGATCAGCGGCATCCATGACATCGCCTTCCGGGCGCGCGTCAGGGAGATCGACGGCAGGCAGGTGCGCGGCGTCGAGATGCTGGTCGGCGGCGGCACCTCGATCATGCCTCGCGTTGCCCCGGCGCTGTACGACTTCGTGGAAATCGACAATGGCGACTACCTGAAGATCTCCGAGGCCGTCTTCAGAATCTTTGACCGCCAGGAGTGGCTGCGTGTCAACAGGGCCAGAGCCCGCATCAAGGTGTTCGTCGACAAGTTCGGCATCGACGAGTTGCGCAAACAGGTCGAGCAGGAGCTCGAAGGCGAGTGGGTCTCAGAACGGGACTTCTCGATCGAGCATCGGCTGTTCTTGGACGACGAGCGCGAGAGCGCCCCTTCTCCTCCCGCCAGCTATGGCAGCCCCAACGGCGACATCTCTGAGTTCGAGCGCTTCAAGCAGGCCAATGTGGCCGCCCAGAAGCAGGAGGGCTTCGTGACGGTCGAGGTGAAGATCGTGCGCGGCGACCTGACGCCCGAGCAGTTTCGTGGTCTCGGCCAGATCATGCGCGAATACTCCGGCGGCTACGCGCGCACGACGGTGCAGCAGAACTTCGTGCTGCGCTGGGTGCGCGAGGAGAGTGTCTACGACATTTGGAAAGCGCTCAGCGCGCTTGGCCTCGGCGATGCCGGTTCACGCGAGATCAACGATGTCGTCTCCTGCCCGGGCACCGACTCCTGCAAGCTCGGGATCACGAGCTCGATGGGACTCAACCAGGCCGTCCAGGAGCGCATCGAAGCGATGGACATCACCGATCCGCTCACACGCCAGATCCACATCAAGATGAGCGGCTGCCCCAATGGCTGCTCCCAGCACCATGTCGCCGACATCGGCTTCTATGGCGCTTCGATCAAGGTGGGAGAGCACACGATCCCCGCCTACATCCCCCATGTGGGCGGCGTATACGAAGGCGGCGAGGTCAAGTTCGGCACGCGCCTGAAGCAGCGCCTGCCCGCCAAGCGGGTGCCGGAGGCGATCGAGCGCTGGATCCGCCACTATGAAGCCAGCCGCAACGAGGGCGAGCAGTGGGGCGCGTTTGTGGAACGCGTCGGCACACCCGAGATCGAAGGGCTCGTCAAGGAGCTCTCGCTGCCCGTGGACTTCGGCCTGGAGACGATGAACACCTTCATCGACTGGAACCGGGACGTCCCCTTCCAGGTGATCCGCGGCGAGGGCGAGTGCGCGGTCTAGGTGACCCATCTACGAGCACCGTCGCAGGCCAGGATGCCCTCGGGCTCAGCCTGAGCGAGACCCTGCGCGAGGCGGTCGAGCGCCACGGCGAGCGCGTGGTGCTGCTGTGCTCCTTCCAGAAGGAGGAGTCGGTGCTGCTCGACGAGCTTCTGCGCATCGGGGACGGGCAGACGCCGGTGCGGATCGCCACGATCGACACCGGGGTGCTCTTCCCAGAGACGATGCAGACCTGGAAGGCGTTCGAGGAGCGCTTCGGCATCGCAGTGGAGGTACATGACGCAAGCAACCAGGCATCGCCGTGGAGCGGGCCGGAGCACTGCTGCTCGGTCGCCAAGGTGGCTGCGCTCGAGCGCGCGCTCGACGGCGCGGAGGGTTGGATCACGGGCATCCGGCGTGAGCAGGGACCGACGCGCGCGGACACCGAGCTGGTGGAGCACGATGATCGGCGTGCTCTGCACAAGTACAACCCGCTGGCGCTGTGGACCGAGAAGGACCTGTGGCAAAGAATCTTCGAGCGCGAGCTTCCATACAACCCGCTGCACGACCAGGGGTATTCCTCGATCGGGTGCGCACCGTGCACCCAGCCCGGCGCGGGCCGCGAGGGCCGCTGGGCTGGCACGGAGAAGACTGAGTGCGGTTTGCACGTTGATCTATCGTGAGCGTCGCTGAGCGTCCCCAACTGAGCCACCTGCGAGCGCTGGAGTCCGAGGCGATCCACGTGATGCGTGAGGTGGCGGCCGAATTCGAGCGACCGGTGCTGCTGTTCAGCGGTGGCAAGGACTCGATCGTGCTGCTGAGGCTGGCGGAGAAGGCATTCAGGCCCGGTCCCTTCCCGTTCCCGCTCATGCATGTGGATACGGGTCACAACTTCCCCGAGGTGATCGAGTTTCGCGATCGACGCGTGGCGGAGCTCGGTGAGCGGTTGATCGTGGCCTCGGTGCAGGAGTCGATCGACAACGGCAGGGCCATCGAGGAGAGGGGGCCGCGGGCGTCGCGCAACCAGCTGCAGACGGTGACGCTGCTCGACGCGATCGCCGAGCACAAATTCGACGCTGCCTTTGGCGGCGCGCGACGCGACGAGGAGCGGGCGCGGGCGAAGGAGAGGGTGTTCTCCTTTCGCGACGACTTCGGCGGGTGGGACCCCAAGAGCCAGAGACCCGAGCTGTGGAACCTCTACAACGGGCGCATCAAAAAGGGGGAGAACGTGAGGGTGTTCCCGATCTCCAACTGGACCGAGCTCGACGTGTGGGAGTACATCGATCAGGAGCAGCTCGAGGTCCCCTCGATCTACTTCGCGCACGAGCGCGAGGTGTTCCAGCGCGACGGGATGCTGTACGCGTGGCGCGAGGACGTCGAGCTGATCGCCGGGGAGAGCGTGTTCTCAGAGACTGTGCGCTATCGCACCGTGGGCGACATGAGCTGCACCGGAGGGGTGCGCTCGAACGCTGTGACGCTCCAGGAAGTCGTGACCGAGATCGCCGCGACAAGGATCACCGAGCGCGGCGAGACCCGCGCCGATGACCGCGTGTCAGAGGCAGCCATGGAGGACCGCAAGAAGGCCGGGTACTTCTAGTGACCCTCGACCTACTCCGCTTCACAACCGCCGGCTCTGTGGACGATGGCAAGAGCACCCTGATCGGGAGGCTGTTGTATGACACCAAGCAGGTATTCGAGGACCAGCTCGACCACGTCGCGCAGGCCTCGGAGCGCCGCGGCGGCGAAGGGGTGCTCGACCTGGCGCTGCTCACCGACGGGCTGAGGGCCGAGCGCGAGCAGGGAATCACGATCGACGTTGCCTACCGGTACTTCGCAACCCCAAAGCGGAGGTTCATCATCGCCGACTGCCCAGGGCACCAGCAGTACACGCGCAACATGGTGACGGGCGCCTCGACGGCCGACCTGTCGGTGATCCTGCTCGACGCCCGCAAGGGCGTCTTGGAGCAGTCAAAGCGCCACGCCTTCATCAGCGCGCTGCTTGGCATCCCGCA
>DATHPT010000091.1:0-2844 GCA_035483615.1 Solirubrobacteraceae bacterium
AGTCGGCGCTGCGCTCCTCGAGGCGGATGCGCCGGCTGGTGGCCGACCTGCTGCTGCTTGCGCGCACCGACGTGGGAAGAATCGTGCGGCGCGAGCCGTGCGACCTCGCGCGGATCGTTGTCGAGGCCACCGCCGAGCTCGGACCGGTCAGCTCCGAGCACGAGCTGACACTGGACGTGCATCCGGTTCTCGTGGAGGCCTCGCGCGACGAGCTTCACCGCCTGGCGATCAACCTGATCGAGAACGCGCTACGTCACACTCCCCCTGGCAGCGAGATCCGTGTGGCCACCTCGATCACGCCAACCGGCGAGGCACGCCTGATCGTCGAGGACGACGGCCCCGGGGTGCCGGAGAGGCTTATGGGAACCTTGTTCGAGCGCTTCGTCCGCGGCGCCGGTGACCGCGGCGGCTCTTTCGGTCTGGGCCTTGCGATCGTACGCGCCGTCGCAGAGTCACACGGTGGCGGTGTCTCGGTGGAGCAGACGCACCCAGGGGCAGAGCGCCCGGGTGCGCGCTTCGTGGTCACGCTTCCCTCCGACCAAGCTTCTAGGGCGTCGTATGAGCAAGCGAGGCAAGGACGCAGCGAGCGCGGTGTGCTAAGCACATAGGCTGGCCGATCGGAGATCCCGCCGTGTGCCCCGAATGGGGTATCGATCTCCGATCGGTAGGACGCAGCCTCGCGCAGCTCAGACGGCGTCCTAGACCTCGACGACGACGGGAAGGACCATAGGACGTCGGCGCAGGCGGTCATAGACTAGTTTCGCCAGGTCGTCGTGAAGCATCTGCTGGAGGAGATCCACCTCGCGGATCTCCTCCTTGGCGGCACGCGCGAGCGTTGCGTCGACGGTGGAGCGGATCTCCTCGAACAGCTCACCTGCCTCATCGGGGAAGGGCACGCCGCGGAAGATGACCTCCGGGTCCGCGACGGAGCGGCCGTCCTGCTCGGCGATCGTTACGACGACGATGAAGATGCCGTCGGCCGAGAGCATGCGGCGGTCGCGCAGGGCGACGTCGGCCATGTCGCCGATCTCCACGCCGTCCACGAACACCATCCCGGACTGCTCGTGCTCTTTGAAGCGCGCCCCGCGCTCGTCGATGTCGAGCGGCAGGCCGTTCTCGCCCTGAAAGATGTCATCGGGCTCGATGCCCACGGCTTCGGCCAGCTGGGTGTGCAGGCGCAGGCGCTTGAAGTCGCCGTGGAAGGGCATCACGTAGCGCGGTTTGACGAGGTTGAGCATCAGCTTGACCTCCTCGGCATAGCCGTGCCCGGAGGCGTGCACGGGCGCGTCGCGCGCCGTCACCACGTCGCAACCGATGTGGTAGAGGCGGTCGATCGTCTCGTTCACCGCCCGCTCGTTGCCCGGGACGGGCGTGGCGGAGAAGACGACCGTGTCGCCGTGACGGAGCTTGACCTGGGGGTGGTCGCGGTAGGCCATGCGCCTTAGCGCCGACAGCGGCTCCCCCTGCGAGCCGGTCGAGATGATCACGATGCGCTCGTCGGGGAAGTCTTCGATCTCGCGCGTGCCGACGAGAATGCCCTCGGGCACGTCGACGTGGCCGAGCGTGCGCCCGATGCCCACGTTCTTGCGCATCGAACGCCCCACGAGCGAGACCTTGCGCCCGAGCGAAGCAGCGGCGTCGATCACCTGCTGCACCCTGTGGATGTTCGAGGCGAAGCTCGTCACGATGATGCGCCCCTCGCAGCGCGCGAACGCTTCCTCCAGGTGCGGTCCGACGAGCGACTCCGACGGCGAGAAGCCCTCGCGATCCACATTCGTGGAGTCGCCGCACAGCAGCAGCACCCCCTCGCGTCCCAGTTCCGCGAGCCTGGACACGTCCGCGGGCGGCCCGTCCACGGGCGTCTGGTCGAACTTGTAGTCGCCGGTGATAAGGACGGTGCCGAGGTCGGTGCCGAGCGCGACCGCACTCGAGTCGGGGATCGAGTGGGTCATGTGGATCATCTCGAGCGTGAACGGCCCCAGCTCGAGCATCTCCCCGGGCTCGATGTCGTTGAGCTCGACGTCACGCAGCTTGTGCTCTTCGAGCTTGGAGCGCGCCATCGCGATCGTCAGCGGACCGCCGTACACCGGCGGGGCACCCTGCTCGCCGAGCTCGCGCATCACCCACGGGAGCGCGCCGAGATGGTCCTCGTGGCCGTGGGTGACGACGATCGCTTCGATGTCGCGGGCGCGCTCGCGCAGATAGGTGAAGTCGGGCAGGACGAGGTCGATGCCGACCATCTCAGGCGTTGGGAAGCGCAATCCGACGTCGACCACGACGATGCGCCCGTCGTGCTCGAGCACGGTCATGTTCTTGCCGATCTCTCCCAACCCTCCCAGGGGCAGGACCCGCAGGGCGCTCATGTGTGTGCGGGGGTGGGTCGGACCGGCACGAGGCCGTGGCGGAGGAGCATCGCTCGCACAGCTTCGAGCTCCTCCTCGCTTGCCTCGATCAACGGCAGGCGCAGACCGCCCGCTTTGTGGCCGAGCATGTTGAGCGCCGCCTTCGTGCATGTTGGGCTCGCGGTCATGAACAACGTCTCATACACGTCTCGCAGACTTGCGTCGATCTCGCCGCGATGCTCGGGCTCCTCGACCATGCGGCGCATCTCATCGCCCACGATGTGGCTTGCGACGAGAATCCCGCCGGTGCCGCCAATGTCGAGCGTGCGCGCGAACGTGGCATCGTCGCCCGAGTAGAGCTCCAGGCCGTCGATCAATTGAAGCTCTGCTTCGTTTGCCTGCTTGACCCCGCTCACGTGCTCGATTTGAGCGAGCCGCGCAAGCAGCTCGGGACCCATGTTGACCGCGGTGCGACCTGGGATGTTGTAGAGCAGGATCGGTC
>DATHPT010000092.1:0-2240 GCA_035483615.1 Solirubrobacteraceae bacterium
TCTGGAACTTGCCGGGATCTTTCAGGAAGTCGACGATTTCGACGACTTCCTGTTTGGCTTCCTCGACGCCCGCGACATCCGCGAACGTAATGTTGACCTGATCCTCGCCCAAGAGCCGCGCGCGGCTTTTGCCGAAGGACATGGCCCCACGGCCCCCGGAGGCGCCCTGCATCTGGCGCATGAAGTAGGCCCAGAAGCCGATCAATATGAGTATCGGGAATGCCGAGATGAGGAGCTGCAGCAGCACCGACTGTTGCTTCGGCGGCTCGCCGCGGAATTTGACGCCCTGGGACTGCAGCAGGCCGATCAGAGCGCTGTTGTTGGTCTCGGGGTTGTAGGTGGTGAACGGGTTACCGTCGCGGCGTTTACCCTCGATGATCTCGCCCTTCAGCGTCACCGACTCGATATTGTTGCTCTTCACGTCGGTGAGGAACTGCGAGTAATCGATGACGGACGGCTGTCCGGTGCGCATGCCGAACTGGCTGAAAATCGCGAGAAGAATGACGGCCAATGCGACCCACAAGAGAATCTGTTTGGTCAAATCGTTCAAGTTTCACCTACGGCCGCAATCATTTTAAGACACCGTTCTTCCACCTGCGTTCCGCGAAAGCAGGGGATGCCCCGAAGTTACACCATCCCAAACTGCCGCGCCAACAGGTAGATCTCAGGACTTCGTGTTCGTGACGCCTTCGGCTTTTTGGTCACGACCCGCCCGTACCTGCGGCGCGCCTCGCGAATGATCTCGTCGAAGCCCCCACCCTGAAACAGCTTGATCAGCGCGTCCCCGCCCGGGACCAGCACGCGGTCGGCAAACTCCAGTGCCAGCTCGGCCAGGTACATGGATCGGGGCTGGTCGACCGCGTCTATGCCTGCCATGTTTGGGGCCATGTCGGACAAAACAAGGTCGACTTTCTCGCTACCCACCGCCTCGAGGACTTGGGCGAGCACCGCCTCGTCGCGAAAATCCCCTTGCACGAACGTGACGCCGGGGATGGCCTCCATGGGGAGGATGTCGGTGGCCACCAGACGTCCCGCCCCGCCCAGCAGGCGCGCCGCGTACTGGCTCCAGCCTCCGGGCGCGGCGCCGAGGTCCACGCAACGAATCCCGGCCTTGAGCAGCCGCTCCTTGTCCTGAATCTCCTGCAGCTTGAACACGGCGCGCGAGCGCCAGCCTTCCCGTTGGGCGCGCTTCACGAACTCATCGTTGGCATGTTCGGCGAGCCAGCGGGCGCTGCTCTTGGAGCGTTTTGGCATGGGGCTTGTCACTATAATGCCCGCATGGACCTTTCGGAAAAACAAAAGAAACACCTCAGGCGTCTCGCCCACCCGCTGCACGCGCTGGTGAGTCTCGGCAACGCAGGTCTCACCGACGCCGTGGTGGCCGAGCTCGATCGGGCACTCGCCCACCACGAGCTCGTCAAGGTGAGCGTGCGTGTCGGGGATCGGGCGGCGCGGGACGAGGCGCTCCGGGAGCTGGCGCGGCGCACCTCCGCGGTGATGGTGCAACGCGTGGGGAACATCGGCGTGCTCTATCGCCGCGGCGAGGGACTCGCCAAGGTGCTGCTGCCGGAGTGATCGTCGGGCCGTTCTAAGTCCTCCCTTTCCAGATCACCCCAAGAACGATGAGACAGCCGATCAAGTAGAGGACCATCGAGACGCCGTGCCAGGCGCCGAATGACAGGCCGAGGGCAGCGCCCTGTGCGTGCGCCCGCTCCATGAACCGCTTGAGGATCCACTCGTTGATCGCGAGGAGCGCCACGGCGATGTAAATGCCCCGCAGCTGTCCTCTGCCCGGAAGCACGCCGCCGAGCGCCGCCACCGCCAGACCGAGGTAGGTCTCGACGGCGAACAGGCGCGCGGCGAGCAGGCCCGCGAGGTGCCGGTCCGGCTGCGCGAAGAACAGCGTCGGGGCCACCCACAGGGCGAGCGACCAAAGGCTCCCGGCCCAGAGCACCAGCAGTACGCGGTAAGCGTTGCGAATCACTGCGGGAATTTGCGCGCGTCCGCCTCAGACATAGCGCACGGACATGACCTCGTAGCTGCGCGTGCCGCCGGGGACCGTCACGTCGACGACGTCACCCTCGGATTTGCCGATGAGCGCGCGCGCAATGGGCGAGGACACCGATAGCATCCCGTGCTTGATATCCGCCTCATCGTCGCCCACGAGCTGATACACCACCTTGGAGCCGCCGTCCTGATCCTCGAGCTCCACGGTCGAGCCGAACACCACCCGGCCGCTC
>DATHPT010000093.1:0-9014 GCA_035483615.1 Solirubrobacteraceae bacterium
AGTCGGCATCGCCCAAGCGGGCAGAAAGCTGGACCAGTCGCTCACGAATGCGGTCTTTGACCAGAGGCAGGCGCTCTTCGGTCCAGTGCTTATCGCCCTCCGCGAATCTGGCGGTTACGAGGTCGAGGATCGGCGGCTCGATCGTGTTCAGCGCGGCGAACATCCAGGTGATGGCCCGCGCCCGCGCGTTGGCATCGTCCGGGAACAGTCCCGCATGATGCTCGGCGATGTGCATGACGATCGCGCCGGTCTCGAACAGGACAAGATCGCCTTCCTCATAGGTCGGGATCAGGCCGAAAGGATGAAGGCGCAGATGCGCGGGTTCCTTCTTCGCGCGGAACGAGAGGAGGCGAACCTCGTAGGGCTGGCCCACCTCCTCAAGCGCCCAGCGAACGCGCGTATCGCGCGCCAGGCCCTTGCCGCCATCGGGCGATCGTTCAAACGCGGTGATGACGATGGTCATCGTGAGACGCCCCTCAGAGGGGTTGTAGCTTTGCGCACCAGAGGATCTTCTCGTCTCGTGGTCAGGGTCACATACACGGAGACTCAGCCTACTTTGGAAACTCATCGCTAGCCGCCGAAAAAGTCGACGTATTGCTCACCGGCGCGACGCTGGTGTTCAAGGCACGGGCAGCTCGAAGGGCTCCGGCTGAGGTGCTGCCTAACCCTCGCCATTTGCGCCTCCTCAAGGCTCGTTGAGCGCGGGATGTTGGGTGGATAAGGGCTGTGGGGGCGATTCCCGGCGAGGGGTAGCAGCTCGGCGGGTTCGAGTCCGTCTCTCGTCATCGCCTAGCCAGGGCTCTCTGAGGCCGCATACGCGCGGTTTGAGAAGACCGTGCAGCGTCTACGCTGGAGTAACCCCAAGCTGACCCGTCTGCTGCATTCCTGGCGATCGAACAGGCCAGGCAGTCGGTGATCCGTGCCTGCGTAGGGGCCTGGTAGATGAGCGGATGGGAGACGACGACCGTTTGCTGTGTAGGGCGTCTAGTCGGGTTTGTAGATGCCGTGTTGAAAGAGTTTTGTGCCGGCGTTTTGCCAGCGCTCCAGTCCCTGGGGGCTTGAGAAAGGGTGGGGTAGGTGTCGGTCGAGCGCGGGTTGGAAGAGCAGCGGTGCGAGGTTGAAGATGATTGTGTTCAGGGCGGTCCATTGCTGGTCGATGTCTGCTCGTAGGAGACCGTCGGCGGCCAGTTGCTCCCATTGCTTCTCGGCGATGCTCATGAAGGTGTCGAACAGCTCAAGCGCGCCGGGGTCGGCTTCGCTGCTTGCGCGGGCGACATAGCGCAGGGCGTCGGGGTGTTCGCGGATCAGCGCGGTGACACGACGGCCGAGCTCAGTGGAGGCGTCCACCGTCGAGCGTGCGGTGGGCACGTCAGCGAAGGCCGCCACGGCGATCGACACCACGTGGTCGTTGACCGCTTCTGAGAGGGCTGCCTTTGTCGGGAAGTGGTGCTGCACAAGGCCTGGGGATACGCCCGCCGCTTTGGCGACGTTGCGGATCGAGGTTGCGCTGACGCCGTCGCGCGCGAAGCCTTCCAGGGCCGCGTTCCGGATGCGCGCGAACGTCGTCAGGTCCGAGGTCGAGGGGTGCATTACGCACGTAGACTATTCCATACGAGTGTATCTGCTTCAATACGATCGTATGGGCAGTGGCTTGATCAGGTTCCCGTGGATCTCTGGGCCGGCGGCCGAGACGGATGGCCCCGTGCTGGTCAGCGTCACGGACTTTCGTCTGGTCCGCGGGCGGGATCTCCCTGGCGCGTATGTAGCCGGCGCGCGGCTGCGCCATGCGTGGCCCGGGTTGGAGGGCGCTGTCGGGCAATGGATGTGGGCGCAGCCGCTGGCGAAGCGCTCCGGCGCCGTTTCTGTCTGGTGCGGGGAGGCGGATCTACGGCGCTTCGTGGGCTGGCCCGTGCACGTCGCGATCATGCGCAAGTACCGAAACGCGGGGAAACTCCTCTCTGCCAGCTGGGAAACAGACAAATTCCTCCCCGGCGTGATCTGGGCAGAGGCGGTATGGCGCTTGGCTGCCGGCAAGCTCTCATGAGCGCCGGGGCTCGGGCCAACGAGGCGGAGATGCTGGATCTGGACACGAGGAAGGGTGATATACCCCGTCCGTCGTACACACGGCTGGGCGCTCTCAGTGGTGCCCTGTTCATCGTGGCTTTCAACCTCGCGCTGTTCGATCTCGGAGCGCCGCCCAAGGCGAGCGACAGCTCTGCGGAGGTCGCCTCGATCTTGGTCGGCGCGCACGGCAGGATCCTTGGCGGGATGTATCTCGCCGGGCTCGCGCTGATGCTCGGTATCTGGTTCTTCGCTACCGCCCGATCCTGGCTGATCAGCGCGAGCGACGGTGCGGAGACACAGCTCGCCGACACGGCGTTCGCCGGTGGCCTGTTCGCGATTGCGCTCGGGGTGCTCGGGATGCTGCTCTACTACGGTGCTACCTACAAGGTCGCCAGGGAGAGCGGCCTCTCCAGCCTCTCGACCGTGCGGGCGCTGACCGACGGAGGTAACGCCGCGATCGAGCTGACGAAGTTCCCGCTCGCCACGTTCATCATCGCGGTCTCGCTCGCCGCGTCGCGCACTGGGCTGCTGGCGCGCTGGCTCGTTTGCGTTGGCGCGGCCTGTGCCGTCGTGTTGCTGGCGAGCGCGATCCCGCTGTTCTCCCACGGCTCTTTCACCCAGTTTGGTGGCGGACTGGACGTGATCGGCGGAGCACCTGGGGTGTTGTGGATCTTTGCTTTGAGCTTGATCATGGCCAGGCGTGCGGGGCGGTGAATGCGTCTTGCTGGCGTAGAGGCGCGCGAAGTGGAGTGGGGAGAGAAGCGCACGCGCCAGCTGCCCGGCGGGCCTTCTCTAGCGAAAGCTCTGCAAATAGGCTAGTTTCCGGCCTCGTCGGATCGAGACTGAAACCGAGGTGCCGGCGGTTCAAGTCCGCCTCTCACCCTCTCCTAGCCGGTGGGCCGTGGGGTTTAGGGCCACGACCCTGTCGGGCCAGGTCTAAAGCGTTGCCGTTGATGACGTGTATCTGATGCGGAGGCCTTGGCTGGCGAGCGGTAGAAATATTGTGTCGCACCGCGAACCCGCCCCTCGCCGCGAATTTCGAGCGTAACCCGAGCCCTGATGATGGACAAGGAGGACCGAAGTGACCCAGGCAAATGCCGACCAACTGAAAGCCGAGCTCGACGCCGGGGAGGAGATCCTGCGTACGGCGACGCTCGCCCGCCTCGCCTACGACGGACTCGACGGCACGCCGCGCGTGATCCCGATCGGCTTCCTCTGGACCGGCCAGGCGGTGGTCCTCGCCACGCACCCGACCGCGCCGAAGTTCGCGGCGCTCCGCGCCCGGCCGCGGGTGGCGCTGACGATTGACACCCCGAGCCCGGCGCGCTCCCTGCTGCTGCGCGGCGAGGCCGAGATCGAGGTCCTCGACGGCGTGGTGCCGGAGTACCTCGAGGCAGCGGCGAAGTCGATGGAGGGCGATGAGCTCGCCGCCTTCGAAGAGGCTTGCCGCGAAACCTACGACCGGATGGCGCGGATCAGCATCGTCCCCGACTGGGCGCGTTACTTTGACTTCGGGGCCGGTCGCTTCCCTGGCTTCCTCCGCGAGCTGACCTCCAAGGACTGAGGCGCGAGCGACGGCCTCCTCCCAGCGCCAGTTGCGTTCGCCGAGCTGGTCGCGCAGGCGCCGCAGCCTCAGGTCCTTCGCCTTCGTCTCGAGCAGCAGGGTCGGAGTCAAACCCGGCGGCCGCGCCTCGCTCTGCCTGGCTATAGCGCCTAGGATGTCGAGTCTGTGCACGTGTAGACGATCATTCTGAGGAGACTCCATGCCTGGACCGGTGTTGTTCTGCTACGACGGGTCGGAGGGGTCACGGGCGGCGATGGCCGCCGCCGCGGAGCTTGTCGCCCATCCCGCGCCTGCGGTCGTACTGACGGTCTGGGAGCCAGCGGCGGTGCTGTTGGCGCGGGCCGGGGGGTTCGGCATCGGCTACCTGAGCGACGAGGAGCGCGTCGACGAGGAGCAGGCACAGTTGGCCGGTGGCGCCGCTGATGAGGGGGTGGAGCGCGCACGTGCCCACGGTTATGACGCAAGCCCCCGCGTGGAGGAGACGACCGAAGGCGCAGGACGCAGGATCATCGAGATCGCCGACGAGCTCGACGCACGGCTGATCGTGTGCGGTCGCCGCGGGCTCGGCGCGGTCGCCTCTGCGCTGCTCGGCAGCGTCTCGCACGTGGTGCTCGCGCACGCCGGGCGCCCTGTTCTGGTCGCGCCGGAGCGCTGAGAAGGGTCCATGACCGCACTGAAACGAGAGGCCACGATCAGGTGGTTGAGCCATCCGCCTGACGGCGCACCGCGCCTGATTGTCGGAAGCCATTCGATCGCGCCTCGGCTCTCGTTTCACGTGGATCCCGAGGTCACTGATCCACTGGCGACATCGCCAGGCGAGCTGCTCGCCGGAGCGATCGGCAGTGTCTTCACCTGGCTCGTCGCCAGGCAGCTCCTCGAGGAAGGCACCCAGGCTCGCGAGCTTGTCAGCTACGTAACGCTGACACTCTCAGGCAAGACCGACGACGGTACGGACGCCGTGCTGAGCGGGATTATCTGCCGAATGTGGGGACGCGTGGCGGGCGTCGAGGAGCCACACCTGGAGGTGGTGGCCCAAACGGCGATGAAGCGGTGCATGGAAAGGCTGGGCATGCGCACCGAGGGGATCGGTGTCACGGTCGAGGCTTCGCTAGAGGGAAGTTAGTCAAGGCGCCCCAGTCATAAGCGTCAAGCCGTACGGCTCTTTGCGCCCGTACGGCCCCTCCACCCGCTCGAGCGCCCCCGCGGTTGGGCCGACAACGAGGACCGGCTCGTTGGCCCAAACCCATGACGTTTGGCCCAAACCCCCGGAATCCGCCGGAAACCAGGCGAGTGTGTACGTTTCGGGCATGAGCGACGGGACACTCGCACGGAGCTACGGCAAGGTCTTCAACGAGGTTGCGATCGAGTACGACCGTAATCGCCCGACCTATCCGGATGCGCTGGTCGACCAAGCATGCGAGCTGGCGGCTATCAGGGATGGGAACCGGGTGCTTGAGATCGGATGCGGGACCGGTCAGCTGACGCGCAGTCTCCTCGCACGAGGGCTGCGCGTCACTGCACTCGAGCCTGGAGACCAATTGATCCGTGTCGCCGAGGAGAACCTGAAAGATGCGGGCGATGTGGAGTTCGTCCACGCGCGGCTCGAGGACATGCAACTACCTCGTGAGAGCTACGGGGCGGTGTTCTCGGCGTCTGCAATCCACTGGGTTGACCCCGATCTGAGCTGGCAGAAGATCGCCACTGCACTTGCTCCCGGCGGGACGCTCGCCCTACTCCAGTACTTCGGCCTTCAGGAGCAGCGCAGCGTCGACGATCAAGAGGCTCTACTGTCGGCCCTGCGCAGGCACGCACCGGAGATCGCCGCGACCTGGCCCACCTACCGCGACCTCGATTGCACGATTGCGGGCGTGCAGGAGCGCCGTCGAAACGTTGCGGAAGCTTGGGCCTGGCTGGGGAGCTACGACATAGGACGTGACTACGCAGCTGATCTCTTCGAGGATCTGCAGCTCGCGACCGTGCCGACCCTGATCGAGCACACCGCCGACGAGTTGGGCGCTCTGCTCCGCACGATGTCATTCTGGGCACGACTCTCACCTGGTCAGCGTGACGCCCTCGGGCACGAGAATCACGCTCTCCATGAGCGCCTGGGGCGGCCAATCCGGGCGAGCACGGTTGCGGTAGTTGTCACTGCGAGGCGCAGCGCCCCCGCGCCTCGGGCGCTGGACCTGATGGCTCGGCCGCCGGGCTGAGCGGCGCTGGACATGTGTAAGACGCTCCAGCATATTTGCTCAGCAAACAGCGGCGCGTACAAGACCTATTGACAACAGGAAAGCTTTCCCCGAGCTGATTCTCGTACTCCAAGGGTACGGCGTCACGATAGACCTGCACGGTGAAACGTTCATCAGCGAAGCCGGAATCACTAGCAGCACGTTCGCGATGGTCCCCGATGCCCCGGTCGGCAGCTTCGAACTGACGCTGCCCCAAGGCAAGTTCTCAGCGCTTGCAGCCAACGGCAACCTGTGCAAGACCAAGCTAAAGATGCCCACTGCGTTCACTGCTCAGAATGGCACTGTCATCAAACAATCCACCCCCATCACCACCACCAACTGCCCAAGGCACAAGACCGTCAAACACAAACCGCGTCGCAAGAGGGCGAGCAAATCAAGTCGACGCCATCACGTGCGGGCGATTCCCTCGCGCTCGTCCCCCAGCAGGTGAAGCTCCATTTGTTCTCGAGGGCGTGGGAGCTTGGCGATGATCGAGTTGCCCTTGGATGGCGAGCAGGTGGGCCTGCGGCGCGCGCCCCGAGGGAGCTCCGGCTCTAGCGGCTTCGTAGGTTTGCGGTTGCCGGCCTACGATCGCCCTACGCGGCATCAAGCCGCTTACGTGTCAGCAGATCGCCGAGTTCGATGAGACGAAGGCCGACAGATTCGATTGCCTGCGGATCGTTGGGCCGACAGAGCCGGTTGGCCTCTTCCTCGCCCAGGATTCCTTGTGCTCTCAGCACCTGCAGGAGCGCCCGGGCGTCAGCAGCATGCTCGCGCCTATAAAGAGACACCGTCTCATGCCAGTAGCGGGCAAGGGCTTCCAAGCGCAAATGGGCCTCATGTCCTCGCTGACGCGGACGCAACGGCGAGGTGTCTGGGGGAAGCAGAAAGCGAGGCTCCTCGGAGTCACGACTGCGCTTGAACTGGACGATCCGATCGCCAAGCCCTTGAGCCTGGAGGCCAATGGAGCGGTTGCGCGACCGCTGACGTTTGGGGCGTTTGAGCCTGTCGCCTCCATGGAATAGGCCTGGCGAGCCAAACGCGAACAGGATCGCACCGAAGCCGACCGCCGACCATGCGAATAGGGCAATCAGCTCGCCACGCAAGCCGCTGACTTGAATGGCGATTCCCAGTCCAGCCCAGAACATGCCCTCGCCCCTGCTGCGTAGGTCGATGCTGCTGTCGAACTGGTTCAATATGGTGCCTTCCGCGCAAGCATGGCTGTGGCATTCGTGCGCGCCTCACGGCACCAGTCCCAGTAAGCGGACTCACTGCGTGTGAAATAAACCTTCCTCGCACTGTCCTCGGCGGCCGCGGTTCGCACGATCAGACCGGCGCTCTCAAGAAGTCGCAGCTCGTGCCCCACAGACTGCTTGGAGATGCCTGTTTGCTTGGCAAGGGCGCTCGCGTTGATGTCCTTGAATTCGTCGAGATCCGCGATCGCCGCACCGATCTCGACCCTGTATTGAGCGCCGCCGAACACTGCCTTCGAGAGCGCTCGCATAGCTCGCAATGAGGCATCCGACCGCTGTTGTAGGTTCTGGGTCATAGGTCCGAGGTCCACGGTCCAAGGTCATTTGACATGAGAAAGTGACTAACGGTACACGATTGCCGACCGTAGAACCAGTGACGGTTTTTATAGGTTTCTAGGAACGCTGAAGTTTTCAATGTCTGCCTGAAGGCAGACGCGCGTCATTGTGCTCGCAGCGCAAAGATGCGCCACGTTCATGTCATTCAAATTTAGGTACGACTGGACAGGCAGAGAGATGGGATGTGAGTGGGTCTAACGGACCATCTTCAGAATCATCCGATCGTCAGGGTTGTGCTGGAAGAAGCGCCTGTCGGGTCGGACTTCTGTCGTGCAGCGCCCCTTGTGAGGTGTTCAGGCTCACAGGCTCGACGAGGGCAGCCGAGCCGTCGGGTCCAAGCGCCACCCTTATCAGAGCTGTTCGATCTGCAGCTGCGATACCGCCTGCCGACTCGATCGTTTGGAACACCTGCGCCGGGGAGAGCTCACAGGCATTGAGAAAGCGCTCCACCGAGTCTCCCTTGAGGGCGCCCGCGTCCACTTCCAACTCCTCTAGGTGCATAGGCGGGATCTCGACCGTTGAGATGGGAGAGAGGATGCACGCAGCCATGTCGTCCGGCGCCTGAGGGGCTGCTGCCCTGACCCCTGCGAGCAGATCCGTGGCCGCCGGCATCGGCCCCAATCCGCCTAGAATCTCACCCAGGCGCGTGCGACCGAGTAGCCCATCTGGGGAGCGCGCCTCGATCAGCCCATCGCTGAAGAAGCACACCTCCGAGCCACTGGCAAGGGAGATCGTGCTCTGGCGGCGACCCGTCGGCGTGCACCAGCCGACTGGCGGGGAGGAGCAGATCGTGAGTGGTTCGGGCGCCTGCACGCCGCGCAGGATCGGAGGAGGATGGCCGGCGAGCGAGTAGGTGAGCAGGCCGCGCTGCGAGTCGTATATGCCCACCGCAACGGTGGCGTAGTGCTCGATCGCGGGATCGGCCAGTGCCTGGCCGGCAAGCGCAAGCGCCGCCCGTGGTTCCAGGCCCGCCTGAAGGTATGCACGGAGCGTGTAGCGGGTGAGCGCCGCCTGCGTCAGGGCTTCGCGGCCATGGCCCGAGACGTCACCAAGGATGATCGCCACCCTCCCCGCCTGTGTGATGAACAGGTCGTAGAAGTCGCCGCCGGCTGCAGGCCCGTCGGCGGGTCGATAGGCGACAGAGACAGCCAGGCCCTCAAGCCGGGGAGGAACCGCGGGCACGAGCGCCGCCTGCATGACCCCCAGGTCCTGCAAAAGAGCGACACGCTGGTTTTCCAGGCGACGAGCACGGCTCACCGCAAGGCGCGAACGGAGGCCGAGCCAGATCGCCAGCACAAGCAGAGCCAGGATGATCGGCTTGCTCCAGTCCGGCACGGGTATCGGAAGAGGCACATGCCTACCGAGCGTGGCCAGCGGGTCGCTGCTGTGATGAGCGCCTGACTCCGGTTGGGAGTGTGAGGGGGCGCGACCGGGGCTCGAGGGCTCACTCCGGGAAGCCGCCCCCACAGCGCTCCCCACTCCGGGCTTCCCCTTTGAGACGGGTATGAGGACCGAGCGCTTGACGGGATTGCGCCCCCGCTTGTGAGCGCGGGATCTCTCTGAGGAAGG
>DATHPT010000094.1:0-4712 GCA_035483615.1 Solirubrobacteraceae bacterium
GCGTTGGCGGCGGCCGCGGTCGCTGGTTCTCGCCAGGCGCCGCTTGAGGGCCTGCCCCCGTTTGCGGGGGGCGCTGTGGGCTATTTCGGTTATGACCTGGTGCGCACGGTCGAGCCGCTGGGTGAGCCAAATCCCGATGCGCTCGGGTTGCCGGACATGGCTCTGATGCTGACCGACGCGCTTGTGGTGTTCGACCATCTCAAACACACGATCACAATTCTTGCCAACGCCGATCTCGACGCAGAGCCGGACGTCGAGCGGGCGCACGGGCATGCTGCTCGCACGATCGCGGAAGTGCGAGCGTGTCTCGCAGGCCCGGTTCCGCATCGCTCAAGCGAGACTGCGACTACAACGCCCGAGCCTCCCCGGTTCGAGTCGAACATGACTCGCGAGCGCTTCGAAGCGATGGTGGCGCGGATCGTCGAGTACATCAACGCCGGGGATGCCTTCCAGGTCGTGCCGTCTCAGCGCTGGTCAGCGGAAGTGCCTGTCGAGGCTTTCTCGATCTATCGGGGACTGCGCGTGGTCAACCCGAGCCCCTATATGTACTTCCTTGACTTCGGCGATTTCCAGGTGGCGGGCGCCAGCCCCGAGCCGTTGCTCACAGTCACCGGCCGCCACGTCTCGACACGTCCGATTGCCGGCACACGCGCGCGTGGCGCCAGTCCCGAGGAGGATCGTCAGATCTCGCGCGAGCTGCTGGAGGACGAGAAGGAGCGCGCCGAGCACGTGATGCTTGTCGATCTGGGGCGCAACGATCTCGGGCGTGTGTGCGAGTACGGCAGCGTGACCGTGGACGAGCTGATGGAGATCGAGACCTACAGCCATGTCGTGCACATCGTCTCCTCGGTGTCTGGAACGCTGCGTGAGGATGTCGGCGCGATGGACGCGCTGCGCTCGGCCCTCCCAGCGGGAACGCTGTCGGGCGCCCCGAAGGTGCGCGCGATGCAGATCATCGACGAGCTCGAGCCCACCAAGCGCGGAGGGTATGGCGGCGCGATCGGCTACCTCAGCTACACGGGTGACCTCGACACCGCGATCCACATCCGCACCGTCGTCGTGAAGGACGGTGTCGCGCACGTTCAGGCCGGAGGCGGAACGGTCGCAGATGCCAAGCCTGATTACGAGTTCGAGGAGTCGTTGAACAAGTCCAAGGCTGTTCTGCACGCGGTGCAGCTCGCCTGCGAACAGCCGGACTGGACATGACCGCGGGGAGGCTGGCAGCGAGCGATCCTCGCTCGGTCGTTGCGTGCTCGCACTACGGCGAGGTCGCGCGAGCATGAGACTGCTCGTGATCGACAACTACGACTCGTTTACCTACAACCTCGTCCAGTACCTGGGTGAGCTGGGCGCGGAGGTGCAAGCCGTGCGCAACGATCGTGCCACCGTCGAGGAATTGCTCGAGGGTGGATACGAACGCTGTGTCATCTCCCCGGGCCCGTGTACGCCCAACGAGGCCGGTATCTCGATGGAGGTTGCGCGACGGATGCCTGAAGCGGGAATCCCGACGCTGGGGGTCTGCCTGGGACATCAGTCGATGGCCCAAGTGTTCGGGGGTCTTGTGAAGCTGCACGCGCCGGTTCACGGCAAGGCCACCACGATCGAGCACGATGGTCGCACGATCTTCCGCGGGCTCTCCACGCCGCTGACGGTTGGGCGCTACCACTCGCTCGTCGTGGAGGACGAGCTGCCGGACTGCCTCGAAGCGTCCGCGCACGGCGGCGGGGTCCTCATGGCCTTGCGCCACAGGGAGCTTCCCGCAGAGGGAGTGCAGTTCCATCCAGAGTCGGTCCTGACGGCGAGCGGCAAGCAACTGCTGGCGAACTTCCTCGAGGGCGAGCCTTCGGCGAGCAGCTGAGCGAATGCCCAACTCGATCCTTACGAAGGCAATCGACGCGGTTGCCTCACGCCGCGACCTCAGCTCGCAGGAGGCCTCGGAGGTGCTTGCCGAGATCATGCACGGCGAGGTCTCAGAGATCCAGATCGCTGCTTTCCTGGTTGCGCTGCGCACCAAGGGAGAGACTGTCGACGAGCTCGCCGGCTTGGCCCGCACGATGCGCGAGTTGGCGACGCCCGTGGCGACCAAACGCGGTGATCTGCTTGACACAGCCGGCACGGGCGGGGGCCGACGCACATTCAACGTGTCGACCACCGCGGCGCTGGTCGCGGCTGGTGCCGGCTGCGCGGTTGCAAAGCACGGCAATCGCTCTGCCACCAGCTCGTCCGGCTCGGCCGACCTGCTCGAGGCGCTGGGCGCACGCATCGATCTCGGCCCGCAGGCGGTCGCCAGCTGTATCGAGGAGGCCGGCTTCGGATTCATGTTCGCGCCCGCTCACCACCAGGCCACGCGCTTTGTGATTCCTGTCCGGCGTGAGCTTGCGGTGAGGACCATCTTCAACCTGCTCGGCCCGCTCACCAACCCGGCAGGAGCCACATATCAGCTGATCGGCGTGGCCGACAGTGACTTCCTCGAGACGATCGCCGGGGCGCTGTCGCGGCTGGGTGCGCGGCGAGCGCTGGTCGTGGGAGGCGAGGACGGGGTCGATGAGGTCTCGAGCTCGGCGGCCACACGGGTGGTGGAGGTCAACGACGGGGAGCTGTCGCGCTACACGCTTACACCGCAAGATGTCGGCATCGAGCTAGCTGACCCCTCCGATTCGCTGCTGGGTGGGGGATCGCCGCTGCAGAACGCAGAGGTCACTCGGGCTGTGCTCGCGGGCGAGCGGGGCGCTCACGCCGATCTGGTGCTGATCAACGCGGGGGCGGCGATCTACGCGGCCGGCGCGGTGGGCAGCATCGCGGATGGCGTTGAAGCGGCGCGGGCCGCGATCGACTCGGGCAGCGCGGCGGCGGCGCTCGAGAGCTATGTGCAGGCAAGCCTCAGGCATGCGCCCGAGAAGGTCCTCGGATGAGCTCTCCCGAGCCTGCATCGGTCGCCAGACCGACCGTTTTGCAGCGGATCCTCTCCGAAACGCGTGAGGATCTGAACGAGCGTAGGCGGAGCACGCCGCTGGATGAGCTGCAAGCGCAGGTGGCGTCGCTCACAGCTCGGTCCTTCGAGGATCGGATGGGAGGCTTTCACAGGGCCCTGGCCCGTCCTGGGATTGGTGTCATCGCTGAGTTCAAGCGTCGTTCTCCCTCCGCGGGGCCACTGCGTGAGCTCAGCGATGTCGCCGCTATCGCGAGCGCATATGAGCTGGGTGGCGCGAGCGCGCTTTCGGTTCTAACCGAGGGCCCCAATTTCGAAGGCTCTCTCGATGACCTGCGCGCCGCGCGCGCCGCGTGTGGGCTGCCGATACTGCGCAAGGACTTCGTCGTTGACGTCTATCAGCTGTACGAGGCGCGGCTGGCCGGAGCCGACGCGGTGCTGCTGATCGTGGCGGCGCTCGAGGAGAGCGAGCTCGCCCTCCTTCACAAGACGGCAGGGGACCTGTGCCTTGACGTGCTGGTGGAGGTTCACGACCGGCAGGAGCTGGCACGCGCTGTGCGCATCGGAGCACGCATGATCGGTGTGAACAACCGCGACCTGCGTGACTTCACGGTCGACGTGGACCGCACCTCGCGGCTGCTTGGCGCGATGCCCTCGGATGCAGTCGTGGTGTCGGAGTCTGGCATCGCCGCGCCCGAGCAGCTGCGAGAGCTCGAGGGGCAGGGAGTGTCTGCAGTGCTGGTCGGCGAGGCATTGATGCGGGCCACCGATCCTGGCCAGGCGCTCGCCACGCTGCTCGAGGGCTCCTCGATTGGATCGGCGGCCGCAGGTCGTTCCGGTTCCAACCTTTTATAAAGTCAGGTGCTCCTCTTTAGTTTGCGTTGATCGCGACCCGCCATCCTCCTAACCCATGAAGCGCATGTTTGCCATCCCATTCGTCTCGGCCCTCATCGGTGGTGGGTTGGTCGTCGCCGTGATCGCTGCGGCTGGGGGGCTCGGCGCTTCGCAGAAGACCGTGACCGAGGTGCAGGCTGCGACTCCGATCGCGCCGTCGAATGTCTCTCAGCAGAACACCGGTCTCACTCCGCATCAGATTTATGAGAAGGATGCTCCGGGCGTTGCGTTCGTGACTTCCACGATCGTGCGTCAGACCGAATCGCCGTTCGGCTTTGGCGGTGAAAGCCAGCAGGGACAGGCAACCGGTTCTGGCTTTGTGATCAACAACGACGGCACGATTCTCACCAACTATCACGTGGTCGAGAACGCGGTGAAGGTGACGGTCAGCTTCGAACACGGCAAGACCGTGGAGGCGAAAGTGATCGGCAAGGATCCCTCCAACGATCTCGCCGTGCTGCGCATACCGACGGAAGGGCTGACGCTACATTCGCTCACGCTCGGCGATTCGAGCAAGGCCCAGGTCGGAGATCCGGTGCTTGCGATCGGCAACCCGTTCGGCCTCGACCGCACGCTCACGACCGGCGTGGTCTCGGCCCTGCAGCGTGAGATCACCTCGCCCAATGGCTTCACGATCGACAACGTGCTGCAAACCGATGCGCCGATCAATCCCGGGAACTCAGGTGGTCCGCTGCTGAACGCGGCTGGAGAAGTGATCGGGATCAACTCTCAGATCGAGACGGGCGGCAGCGGTGGCGGCAGCGTCGGAATCGGCTTTGCGGTGCCGATCAACACTGCCAAGACCGAGCTCTCCCAGCTCGAGAAAGGCGGGACCGTGCGCGGCGCCTATCTGGGCGTGAGCACGCTCACGATCGATGCGTCGCTCTCC
>DATHPT010000095.1:0-6386 GCA_035483615.1 Solirubrobacteraceae bacterium
GCCCAGATCGAGTCGCTGGACAACGGCAAGCCGGTGAAGCTCGCCCTGCACGTCGACGTGACCGGGACGATCGCCCATCTGCGCTACTACGCAGGCTGGCCGACCAAGATCGAGGGCAGCGTGCTGCCGGTCACGGCGCCCAACATGCTCTGCTACACCCGTCGCGAAGCGGTCGGCGTGTGCGGGCAGATAGTGCCCTGGAACTTCCCCTTGCTGATGGCCGCCTGGAAGATCTCCCCGGCGCTCGCGGCCGGCTGCACGATCGTGCTCAAGCCCGCCGAGCAAACGCCTTTGAGCGCTCTGCGCCTCGGTGAGCTCGCGCTCGAGGTCGGCTTTCCCCCCGGCGTCCTGAACGTGCTCACGGGCGACGGCGAGACCGGCGCGGCGCTGGTGGATCATCCGGACGTCGACAAGATCGCCTTCACCGGCTCCACCGTCGTCGGGCGCGAGATCGGCGCGAAGGCCGGACGCGCGCTCAAGCGCCTGACGCTCGAGCTCGGTGGCAAGTCGCCGAACGTGATCCTCCCCGACGCTGACATCGAGGCAGCGGTGAAGGGCTCCTACCAGGCGATCTACTTCAACTCGGGCCAGGCCTGCAATGCGGGCTCGCGGCTGTTCGCCCCGGCGGAGCGCTTCGAGGAGGTGGTGAGCGCACTGGCCGAGAGCGCGAAGGCGACTCGTCTCGGCGCAGGCCTCGAGCCGGGCACCCAGCTCGGACCACTGGTCTCCGCCGAGCAGCGCGACCGGGTGATGTCCTACATAGAAGCCGGTCGCGAGCAGGGGGCTGAGCTGTTGGCGGGAGGGGGGATCGCGCTGGCCGACAGCGGTGGCTGGTTCGTGGAGCCGACGCTGTTCAGCACGACCTCGGAGGATCTGAGCATCGTGCGGGAGGAGATCTTCGGGCCGGTGCTCGTGGCCTCGCCGTATGACACGCTCGAGGAAGTGGCGCACATGGCCAACCAGACCGAGTACGGGCTGGCGGCCGGAGTGTGGACGCGCGACGTCGGCAACGCACATCGCCTGGCGGCGCTGCTGCGCGCCGGGTCGGTGTACATAAACAATTGGGGCGGGTCCGACCCAGCCGCCCCGTTCGGCGGATTCAAGGCATCGGGAGTGGGGCGGGAGCACGGCCACGACGGCCTCGACGCCTATCTGGAGACGAAGACCGTCTGGACGGCGCTCAACTGAGTGGGCTCGGCAGCGCCGGCCCGACGCCGGCGATACGCCCTCGTCGTGCACTAGAGTCCCACCGATGAGCGGGCATCCTCCGAAGCCCGGGAGCCTTGAGATCTCAAGCGCTGTTCTCGACGGCGCCGTCAGAGTGTCCCTGAGCGGCGAGCTTGACCTTTCCTGCACTCGCAGGATGGAAGAGTGCTTTGTCTCGATCGACGAGCAGGAGCCCGCACGCGTGCTGGTCGATCTCGGAGGGCTCACTTTCATCGACTCGAGCGGCCTGCGGGTGCTGCTGCTCGCGGATGCCCGTGCACATGAACGGGGCTATGAGTTCGTGCTGCTGCCAGGTCAGGAGCCGGTGCAGCGGGTGTTCGAGATGACGGGCGCGCTCGACGTGCTGCGCTTCGAGTCTTGACCGCGATCGCCGAGCAGCGACCGCGAGACCTGGGCGAGGCAAGGCCGGACGGCGTTGAGCGTCGTTGGGTGCCCGTGATTGCAGGCGCCCTCGCGGCGATCATGCTAGCCGCCACTATCGAGATCGTGCTCGATGCGGCGATGGGGCATTCGCCGCTGATCCCCAAATCGCCGCAAATCGCCGGCTGGCTGAGCGGGACCGGCGAGCGCCTTGGCTTCCGGGTGTTCCTGATCGCACTGATCGCCTACGCCGGCGCCTACGGGGGCATCCTGCTGCTGGCGCGCCGTATCGGCAAGCGCTGGGCGATCGGGCTGACGGTGGCGCTGCAAGTGATCGTGTTCGCCGGTCCGATCCTGATATCGACCGACGTGTTCAGCTACATCGCCTATGCGCGCATGGGGGTCGTGCACGGGATCAACCCGTATGTCCACGGGCCGATGTCGATCGACACGGATCCCGTCTACCACTATGTGGGTTCTGACTGGAAGACGGTGGCGACGGCGTACGGGCCGCTGTACACGTTGATCTCCTACCCACTGGGGCTCCTCGGCGTCGTGGGCGCGCTGTGGGGGATGAAGCTGATGGCGCTGCTCGCAAGCGCCGGCACCCTGCTCTTGACCTGGCGCTGCGCCCGCCTGCGTGGGCTAGACCCCAAGTTCGCCCTGCTCGCCGTCGGGGTGAACCCCCTGTGGGTGATCTACGGGCTCGGCGGCGCCCACAACGACCTGATCATGACGCTGCTGATGATGGCCGCCGTCAGCCTCACGCTCACACGCCACGAAGCCTCCGCCGGAGCGGCCGTGGTGGGCGCCGCGCTCGTGAAGGCCACCGGGATCGTGCTGCTGCCGTTCATGCTGCTCAGTCGTAGGCGACTGGCCCCACTCATCGGCGCCGTCGTGGCCGGGCTCGGGTGCGCGCTCGTGGCATATCTCGTGTTCGGCATCCACGGCGTGAACATCGTCGCGGCGCTCAACAGGGACGCGGCATTCGTCTCAACCGACAGCTTCCCCAACGAGATCGCGCACCTGCTCGGCAAGCCGGGAGTGTTCCCGATCGATCACGATCTGCTCAAGGCCGCTCTCGTGCTGATCGTCCTGCACCTGATGTGGCGGACATGGCGGGGCTATGACTGGGTCGCGGCCTCGGGCTGGACGCTGCTTGCGATCTCGGTCACGAGCACCTGGCTGCTCGCCTGGTACACGCTGTGGTCCTTGCCGCTCGCGGTCGTCAGCCGCGACCGGCGCCTGCTCGTCGCGACGCTGGCGATCCAGGTGCTGTTCATCGTCCATCAGACCGCGCCGCTGTGGGTGCCGGTCTCATGAGCAGCCCCGCCTCCACGCCCCAGAGCGGCCTGCTGGCACGGCTGCCCGAGTGGGCGCGCCCGCGCGACTCCGAACGCCGTGGCCTGGGCAGCCTCAGGCTGGCCGAGACCACGATCCTGATCCTGCTCGGCCTGTTCCTGGCGGTGGCGACGGTCGTCGACGTGGTGCAGCAGACGCATGTCAACCACCGCTTGATCGCCGACCTGCGCACGTGGCGCACGGTGACCGGCCACGACTACCACAACGTCAGAACCGAGGGAGATCAGAAGGGACATACCACGCGCGACACGGTCTGCGGGAACGTCTCGCCGGGCGCCCCGGGCGAGCGCGCTCAGGTGTGCCTGACGCTGGTCGGGCCGACCGTGTCGGGACTGCGGCGGGTGAGCGGCGGCTACTACCTGCCCGCGAAAAGCATCGACCTGCGCCGCAATCGCTATGCCTGTTTCGGGACGCCCGCGGGCAGCGGCCTGTGCGGTCTTGCCAGGCCTCCCGCCGGCTCGCCTCCCGACCCACCGCTGCCGACCGGGCTTCGATGAGCGGTCCCGCCACCCCGGCCGCGGTAGGGACTGGCGGCAAGATCCTTGCCCGACCCAGATCGCGTGCGAGCTCGCCGGCGAGCTGGTGGCCGCTGTTTGCCATCGTCGCGCTCGGCGCCGTGTTGCGTCTGGGCACGCTCGGCTCGCAGAGCTTCTGGTACGACGAGGCCTTCACCCCGGTGCACGTGCTGCGCGCGGGCCTCGGCGCGACCCTGCACAACGTGGTCCACACCGAGAACACACCGCCGCTGTGGTACCTGCTCGAGTGGGGCATATCGCGCGTGCTGGGCACCGGCGTGGTGGCGCTGCGGATGCTCTCGGCGCTGGCAGGGATCGCGACGGTGCTCGTTGCCTGGGCGATCGGAAGCGAGCTTGCCGGCCGTCGGGCGGCGATCGCCACGGCCGCTCTCGTGGCGAGCAGCCCACTGCTCGTGTGGTACTCGCAAGAGGCCCGTGCCTACGGGCTGTTCGTGCTGCTCGCCTCGGTCGCGCTGCTGTGCTTCATACGTGCGCTGCACGAGCCCACCACAGGGCGGCTGGCGGCGTTTTCGCTGAGCGCTTCGCTTGCGCTGCTGACCCACTACTTCTTCGTGTTCCTGCTGGTCGGAATGGTGCTGTGGCTGCTGGGCAGCGCGGTGGCAGCGGCCTCAGGGCGCGGCGGGAAATCCCAAGAACGAACAACAAATCCCCCCAATCTCCGGCGCGTCCTGTGTGCGGTGGCGCTCCCGCTGCTCGTGGGCGCGGCACTCATCCCATTGATCCTGGCCCAGGGGGGTCACGGCACGCAGTGGATCGGAGAATGGGCGCTTGGCAGTCGCCTGGAAGCGATACCGCAGTATTACCTGACCGGCTACACCGGGGCCGCGCTCGGCCACGGGGTGGAGCTGTTGGTGGCCGTGGTGATGCTCGGCGGGTTCAGCCACGGGCTTTGGTGCACGCTCACCCGGCGCGAGGAGCGCGGGGCGCTGATCGCGCTCACGATCTCGGCCGCCGGCGTGTTGATTCCGATCGCGCTGGCCGTGCTCGGCGCCGACTATCTGGCGCCACGCAACCTCGTCGCGGCCATGGTGCCGGTGAGCGCTCTGCTGGCGATCGTGATCGCCGCACGGCGCACAGGCCGTCTCGGGATGGGGCTGGCGGCACTGCTGGCGCTCGGCTTCACAGCGCTCACGGTCGACGTTGCTCTCAGCCCGCGCCTGCAGCGCGGCGACTGGAAAGGCGTCGCTGCGGCGCTGCGCGCGGCCCAGCCCGAGCACGTCATCACGACGGTCGAGCTGGGAGCGGCTCCGCTCGAGTACTACCTGCCGCCGCTGAGCAATCTGGCGCAGGGATCAAAGGTCCGGGTGACTGAGATAGACGAGACCGGCTACGCTCCGCTGCGCAAGTCGGCCGGCCTCCCGCCGGCGCCCGGCTTCCATCTCTCAGAACGTCTCGACATCCACGGTTTGATCGTGTACCGCTTCACATCCAGGGCACCTGTCACGATCTCAGAGGCCGTTTTGCGCGAACACGTGATCACGGACGCCCACCCCGAGGTGCTCGTCCCCGGCTCTCCAAGGAAAACGATCTAGCGTTCACTGTTATGTCATCGCAGATCGCGCAGACAGTCAGCGAGGCGCAGGTGACATTGGAGCGGGCGTGCGAGCGCCTGCTCTCCCTGCAGGACGAGTCCGGTTGGTGGAAGGGCGAGCTGCAGACGAACGTGACGATGGACGCGGAGGACATGCTCCTGCGCGAGTTCCTGGGCATCCGCGAGGCCGAGCAGACCGAGCGCTCGGCCGCCTGGATCCGCTCCCAGCAGCGAGCCGACGGGACCTGGGCGAACTTCCACGGTGGGCCGGGCGAGCTCTCCACGACGATCGAGGCCTACTGGGCCCTGCGACTGGCAGGCGAGGAGCCCGATCGAGAGCACATGCGAGCCGCCGCCAGCTTCATCCGCGATCAGGGCGGCATCGAGCAGGCTCGGGTGTTCACCCACGTGTGGCTGGCCCTGTTCGGACTGTGGCCCTGGGAGCAGGTCCCGGCGCTGCCGCCGGAGATCGTGCTGCTGCCGTCGTGGGTGGCGCTCAACATCTACGACTTCGCCTGCTGGGCGCGCCAGACGATCGTGGCGCTGGCGCTCGTGATGGCCCATCGCCCGCAGCGCAGGCTCCCGTTCGACTTGCAGGAGCTGCACGGTCCCGTGGCCTGGAGGCCGAGCTCGCCCACGAGCTCCCGCGGCCGATGGCTCATGCGCCTGGATCGTGTCCTGCGGGTTTATGAGAGGTGCCCGCTGCGCCCGCTGCGCAAGCTCGCGATCGGCCGGGCGGAGCGCTGGATCGTGCGTCGCCAGGAGGCGGACGGGTCCTGGGGTGGCATCCAGCCGCCGTGGGTGTACTCGCTGATGGCTCTCAGCCTCAACGGGTACCAACTGGATCATCCGGTCATGAGACGTGGGATCGACGGTCTCGAGCGATTCATGGTCGAGGATCACGACGACCGGCTCGGAGTGGGCGCCCCGGCGGGCCCGAGCCGCCGCCTGGAGGCCTGCCAGTCGCCAGTGTGGGACACGGCGCTCACGATCGTTGCGCTCAGCGATGCCGGTGTCCCGGGCGAGCACCCCGCGCTCGTGCGCGCAGGCGAGTGGCTGCTCGGCGAGGAGGTCCAGGTGCCCGGCGACTGGCGGGTCACAAGGCCCACTCTGCGCCCCGGTGGATGGGCGTTCGAGTTCGCCAACGACAACTACCCAGACGTCGACGACACGGCCGAGGTGGTGCTGGCGCTGCGGCGGGTGAAGCTCGTTCGCGCCACCCGCGCAGAGCAGGCGATCGAGCGGGCTGTGCGCTGGACCAAGGGCATGCAGAGCCGGGAGGGAGCCTGGGGAGCCTTCGATGCGGACAACACGCGGGCGCTCGTGCGCGAGCTGCCGTTCCTGGATTTCGGGGAGGTGATCGACGAGCC
>DATHPT010000096.1:0-12974 GCA_035483615.1 Solirubrobacteraceae bacterium
TGGGCACGCCACAGACGCATGACGCAAGCGACCCACATCGCCCCAGATCTTCTAGTGTCAGGCCAGCGATGCCTGCCCAAGCCGAGCATGCAGCCGTAGCCGCCGGCCACCAGGCCGCGCCCCCGCAGCGACGTCCAGCGATCCTGGCGGTAGACGACGAGCCGGCGGTGCTGGCGGCGGTCGCCCGCGACCTGCGCCGCGGGTTCGGCGAGCGCTTCCGTGTGCTGCGCGCAGCGTCGGGCGCCGAGGGGCTTGAGCTGCTGCGCGAGCTGCGCACCCGTGGCGACCAGGTGGCGATGCTGATCGCAGACCAGCGGATGCCCGGCATGCCTGGCACCGACTATCTGATCCAGGCGCGCCAGATCGTTCCCGACGCCAAGCGAGTGCTGCTGACGGCCTACGCCGACACTGAGGCCGCGATCGCGGCGATCAACGAGGTCGCGCTCGACTACTACCTTCTCAAGCCCTGGGATCCGCCGGAGGAGCAGCTGTTCCCGGTCGTCGAGGACCTGCTCACCACCTGGGAGGCGGGGGCGGCGCTCGAGTCCGGCGGCGTACGCGTGGTAGGTCACCGCTTCTCGCGGGAGTCCCATGACCTGCGCGACTTCCTGGTGCGCAACCGTGTGCCGGCGCGTTGGCTGGACGTCGAGCGAGACGGCGAGGCGCGCGAGCTGCTGCGGGTCGCGGGCGTGGACGCCGAGCGCCTGCCGATGGCACTGCTCGAGGACGGAACGGTGCTCGAGCGCCCCACCATCCTGGAGCTGGCAGAGCGCCTGGGCGTCTCCGGCGCACCGGCCCAGGAGCACTACGACCTCGTGGTCGTCGGCGGTGGGCCTGCCGGCCTGGCGGCCGCGGTGTACGGAGCCTCCGAGGGCCTGAAGACGGTGATGGTCGAGCGCGAGGCGCCGGGTGGGCAGGCGGGGCAGTCAAGCCGCATCGAGAACTATCTGGGGTTCCCGGCAGGTCTGAGTGGGTCGGATCTCGCCCGGCGCGCCACCGACCAGGCACGACGTCTGGGCGCCGAGCTGCTGACCGTCCAGGAGGCCGTCGGTCTGCGAGCGGAAGGCTCCGCCCGTCTGATCGAGCTGAGTGGTGGCGGCTCGCTGAGCGCAAGCTGCGTGATCGTCGCCTCCGGCGTCTCCTACCGCCAGCTCGACACCCCGGGCTTCCCCGAGCTCACCGGCGCCGGCATCTATTACGGGGCAGCGATGACCGAGGCGCGCGGGTGCGCAGAACAGCACGTCGTCGTCATCGGTGGGGCCAACTCCGCCGGTCAGGCCGCCGTCTACTTCAGCGGATACGCGGCCAGGGTGACGATGCTGGTACGCGGAGCATCGCTCGAGAAGTCGATGTCCCACTACCTGATCGAGCAGATCGCGGCTCAGCCCAACATTGAGGTCCGCACCGCCAGCTCGGCGCTCGCCGCCGAGAGCGAGAGCGGGCGCCTGACATGTCTGCGGGTCAAGGGGCCCGGCGGCGAGGAGAAGCTGGCGGCCGACGCCTGTTTCGTGTTCATCGGAGCCTCGCCCCGCACTGACTGGCTGGAGGGCGTGCTCGCACGCGACGAGCGTGGCTTCATCCTGGCGGGACGCGACGCTCAGGTGAGCGGCTGGCCGCTGCAGCGCGAGCCCTACGTGCTCGAGACCACGGTGCCTGGGGTGTTCGTGGCGGGCGACGTGCGCGCACGCTCGATCAAGCGCGTCGCAAGCGCGGTGGGCGAGGGCTCGATGGCCGTCTCCCTGATCCACGAATACCTGGTCGAGTCGTGAACGAGGCGGAGGTCACGCTCGCGGAGCTTCGAGGCGTCGACCTGTTCGACGGCCTTGATGACGCCGAGCTGGCCGAGTGGGTGCCGCTGGCGCGCGCCCATCGCGTGAGTGCCGGCGAGGTGATCGCCGAGCAGGGCGAGGAGCCGCCCGGCCTGCAGCTCCTGCTCGAGGGTCGCGCGCAGGCCTTCGTCCTATCCCAAGGCAGGAGCGAGCCGGTCGGCCATCACACGGGACCGACATGGATGGGAGCGATAGCGGTGCTGACGGGGGGCACGCTCGGGGTGCGCATGCAGGCCGAGACCGACTGCCGTCTGGCGCTCGTCGCCCCCGATGACTTCAAGCGCCTCGCATTCGCCCAACCATCGATCCATCAACGCGTGATGAGCCAGGTCGCTCCGGTCATGAGCCGTGTGACCGAACGCGAGCAGAACCGTGAGCGCCTGGCCTCGCTCGGCACGATGGCGGCAGGCCTCGCACACGAGCTCAACAATCCGGCCGCCGCCGCCCGCCGTGCCGCCGCCCAGCTCACCGAAGCGCTCGATGCGATCGGCTCGGCGCTGGCGTCGTTCGTCGAGGCCGGGGTGGAGCGCGATGACGCCGAGCGACTTGTGGAGCTGCAACGCCAGGCAGTCGCCCAGGCCGCCTCCGCCACGGCGCTCGACACGCTGGACGCCTCCGACGCCGAGGACGCGCTGCTCGATCATCTGCAAGCGCTGGGTGTCGCGGAGGCCTGGCGCTTCGCCGAGCCGCTGGCGGCGGCCGGCGTCGATCAGCAGTGGCTCGACCGCGTCGCTGAGCTGGCAGGCCCAGCCACCGACGCGGCCCTGCGGTGGGTCGCCGCGTCCCTCACCGCCGGCCGGCTGTCGGCCGAGCTCTGTGAGTCGACCGAGCGCATGTCCGCGTTGGTCGGCGCGGTGAAGTCCTATGCCTATATGGACCGCGGCGGCCTTGTGGAGGTCGATTTGCACGAGGGTCTTGAGACCACGCTCACGGTGCTCGGGTACAAGCTCAAGCACACCACCATCGCGCTCGTGCGCGACTACGATCGCACCCTGCCGAGGCTCACCGTCCGCGGCTCAGAGCTCAACCAGGTGTGGACCAACCTGCTCGACAATGCGATCGACGCCCTCGGAGAGCAAGGCACGATCACGATCACCACCCGCCCCGACGGCAATTGCGCGGTGGTCGAGATCGCCGACGATGGCCCGGGCGTGCCCGAGGAGCTTTCAGGACGCATCTTCGATCCGTTCTTCACCACCAAGGACGTCGGCCAGGGCACCGGCCTCGGCCTGGCCACCGCGCGGCGGATCATCGTCGACCGCCACGACGGGTCGCTCACCCTCGAGAGCCGACCGGGCCGCACCGCGTTCTGCGTGCGGCTCCCCTTCACCCAAACCTGACCGGAGGTTGCGAAATGCCGACCTGCACCCACCTCGACCACATACTGATCACCGAGTTGCCGGAGTCCGTTGACGGCTGTGAGGATTGTCTGCTGACGGGCGACCCCTGGCTGCATCTGCGCATCTGCTTGGAGTGCGGGCACGTCGGCTGTTGCGATGACTCGCCCAACCGCCACGCCACGGCGCACAGTCGCTCGAGCGGCCATCCGATCATCCACTCGCTCGAGCCTGGCGAGAGATGGTCATGGTGCTTCTCCGACGAGCTCGCGATGAACATTCCGGAGGTCCAGGGCCAGACGCGGATACCGCCCTCGCCGCTGGGCGGCTGAGGCACGCTGCGCTGCCTGCCCGGATCAGATGCAGAAATGCGCGAGCGCGTCGGCAAGCAGCCGGGGCTGGTCCTCGGGGGTGAAGCTGAAGGCGTCTGGAATCAGCTCGACCCGACCGTCGGTCAGCTCATTCGCATAGCGCTCGGCGTGCGCGAGCGGGAACACTCGATCCTCGGGGCCCCAGGCGAGCAGCACCGGTCGCTCGAACGCGGCGATCAGATGTCCTCCAGCGTCGTGGACCGGGGCCGAGGTGGCCGAAGCCATCGCCTTGGCGGTGTCGCGCAGGATGTCGCCGTCGGCCAGGCAGGGCAGCGCATAGGAGTCCGAGACCAGCTCGTCGATCGCGTGCTTGATCAACAGGCCATAGGCCGCGGGCGTAGATCTGACCTCTCGATCGCGCAGCGCCTCGAACAGCCGGCCCAGTGTCGCAGGATCTTCGGCGATCGCCGGAAGACCGTCGAAGGGTGGGGGCGGGAACTCGTCAAAGGGCGTCTCGCACGAGTTCAACACGAGGCGGACAATTCGATCCGGCTGGGATGCGGTCGCGATCTGCGAGTAGGCGCCGCCGGAGTCGTTGCCGACGAGCGTCACCTCGTCAAGGCCGAGCGCCGCAATGGCATCGGAGATGAGCTTGCCGCAGCCCTTCGGGCCGAGATCTGCGCCGGCGTTCATGGCGACGCGATGCGATCCCAGCGGCAAATCGAGCGTGATGCAGCGAAAGTCGCCGGCAAGCTCCTCGACGACGTTGCGCCACAGGTTGGCGTTGGCCAGCCAGCCATGGGCGAGCACGAGCACCGGGCCGTCGCCTCGCTCGAAATACTCGATGGGGCCCGCGTCCAGCTCGACCGTCCTGCACTCGCCCAGGAGCGGCGAGCGCCAGCGATGCGCGTCGAGAGCGTTCGAGGTGTTCGCAGCTGTGGTGTTCGCGCCGGAGGCGTTCGCGGCGGCGCTCGAGACGTTCACAGTCATCGTTACTTCTCCATTCCTTCGCGGGCTGAAGAGGAACCTACCATATTTATGACCCACCAGTCAGTTTTCTCTGACTGCTGAGTCATATAATCTGGAGCAGATGTCCGCGGTCGAGCTTGAACCGGTAACCCCCAAGGGCCGGCGAACCCGTCTCGCGCTGCTCGAGGCTGGCGCTGTGGTCGCCGAGCGCCACGGGCTCGCAGGTATGAGCGTTGCCGCCGTAGCTGAGCAGGCAGGCGTCGCCAAGGGAACCTTCTACCTCTACTTCCCCGACCGCGACGCGTTCATCGACGCGCTGCACCAGCGGTTCTACGCTCGAGTGAGCGAAGCCGTCGCGGAGGCGGTCGATGGCCTTGCTCCGGGGACGGAGCTGCTGCTAAGAGCGATCGATGCCTATCTCGACGTGTGCCTTGAAAACCACGCGGTGAAGGCGCTCGTGTTCGAGACCAGGGCCCAGGGGGAACTCACGACGACCATGGAGCAGCGCGAGGAGCTGTTCTCAAAGCTTGCCCAGCCGAGCCTCGCAGCGATGGGGATGAGGCCGGCCCCGATCGCGGCGCGCCTGTTCGTCGCGATGACCTCCGAGGCGGCCCTGATCGAGATGCAAGCCGGTCACAGGGTCTCGGGCGCGCGCAACACCATCCGGGCACTCGCCGGCGAGAGAGCGCCGTCCGCCGGTCCGCGGGTCGCACGAGGCCCCGCGCCTCAGGGGGAGCGTCGCGGACAGGGGAGAGCCCGTGATTGATCCTTCCGTCCATCGCTTCTACGGTCGCGATGGGGTCGAGTTGGTCTACCGCGAGCTGGGGGAAGGGCGAGCGCTCGTGTTGCTCCACGGCTACTTCTCGACCGCAACGGTCAACTGGGTGCGCTACGGCCACGCCGCCAGGATCGCGGCGCATGGCTATCGAGTCCTGATGCCAGATCTGCGCGCTCACGGCGACAGCGCCAAGCCGCATCACACAGGCGCATATCCGCCCGACGTGCTGGCCGACGACGGCTTGGCGCTGATCGAACAGCTCGGGCTCGACCGCTATGACCTGGGCGGCTATTCGCTGGGCGGACGGACCGTCATCCGAATGCTGGTGCGCGGTGCGAGCCCGGACCGTGCGATCGTCGCCGGCATGGGCCTGGAGGGGATCGTCCACGCCGCCGAGCGAAGCGAGCACTTCCGCCACATCCTCACGAACCTCGGCACGTTCGAGCGTGGCTCGCCGCAGTGGAGAGCGGAGGCATTTTTGAAGACTGTCGGCGGAGATCCGGTGGCGCTGCTCCAGGTCCTCGACGCCACGGTGGACACTCCGCTTGTGGAGCTTGGCCAGATCGAGATGCCCACGCTCGTGCTGGCCGGCGTCGAGGACGACGACAGCGGCTCCGCCGAGGCGCTGGCGGCCGCTCTGCCGGACGGCAGCTACACGGCGGTGCCGGGCAACCACATGAGCGCGGTCGCAAGACCGGAGCTTGGCAAGGCGATCGCCGACTTTCTCGACGCGAACACCACAGTCACCAAGCCATAGGCCGTTGAGGCCGCCTTCCGCCAGAGCTCGGTCACGAACGGGCCGGCTCATTCGTTATGGATGACATGGGACCTGACTCGGCCGTCTCGACCGACGGGGAGCTGCTGGACCGTACGCGCGCGGGCGACCGGGAGGCGTTCGGCCTGCTCTATGAGCGCCGGCACGAGCTGGTGCTGGCGTTCCTGCTCAAGCGCACCCGCAATCCAGAGGTGGCGATGGACCTGATGGCCGAGACGTTTGCCGCGTCGCTCGTCGCTCTCGCGGACCGGCCGCCGACGATCTCAGGCTCGGCGGCCCCGTGGCTGCTGACAATCGCGCGCAACACGCTGATCGACAGCTATCGGCGAGGCAGGGTCGAGAGCGCCGCTCGTCGCCGCCTCGCTCTTGAGCCAGTGGAGATCGGCGACGGCGACGTGGAGCGGGTGCTGCGAGTCGCAGCCGAGACCGAGCTGCTGGCCGACCTGGCAGAGGAGCTGCCTCCCGACCAGCTCGACGCGCTTCGCGCTCGCGTCCTTGACGAGCGCGGCTATGAGGAGATCGCACGGGAGCTCGAGTGCTCCGCCGCCGTCGTGCGCAAGCGGGTCAGCCGCGCGATATCGACCCTGCGACAGACAAGGAAGGCGGGCACATGAGCGACTTCCACCACGACTGCAAGCAGCAGCTTTTGACCGCAGCCGGCACGCTGTTTCACTCTGTGGAAGCACAGGCGCCGATTCAGAGACACAGCCGGCGCCTGCCCGTACTCGCGGCGGTCGCGATCGGTGCTCTGCTGCTTGCGGCGGCGGCATTTGCGGCCAGCCAGATCATCGGGGTTGGTGCATCTGTCAAGCCCTTCGGCGGCTCGGAAAGATCTTCGCTCTCGACCGGTGTCGGTGTTCCGCTTCCCGGCTCGCACAGGAGGCTTCGCTCGGCGAGCTCGCCGGCGATGTCGGTCCCGGATCCCCTCGGCGGCCTCCCCTGGGGGATGAGGATCGTAACCACGACGAGGGGTCTGCTCTGCGTGCAGGTCGGAAGGCTGCGGGACGGTCTCCTGGGAGTTCTCGGTCAGGACGGTCGCTTCAAGAATGACGGGCTGTTCCACGAGCTCCCACCCGGCGCCCTGGATCAATCGACGTGCAGTCAGCGCGATCTCTTCACGCTCTATAGGGCCTCCGGGCCATCTGCCCTCAGCACTCTCCCCGGCGAAGTCCGGTCGTGCTCGGTTCGATCCTCGCGGCGAGCCGGAGCCGCCGGTCAACCTGTCTGTCCTGCTCGGGACGAGCGGTTGATCGCATTTGGGCTCCTCGGCCCACATGCTGTCAGCGTGTCCTACAGGGCCGGGAACCGGCTCCACACCGTCGCAACGAGCGGCAGTCATGGCGCATATCTGATCGTGTTGCCGCCATCGGCGTGGCAGGCGTCGGCGAGCGAGGACTTCTCGGCCGCGAACTTGACGCCATCAGAAGGGCTCCCCGCGGGCGTCCTCCGTGCCTATCTTCTGTCCAGGGTCGTCTTCCGCGACGGCAACCATCGCTGCCAGGCCGGACCAGAACTACAGATCGGGGGACCCCCGATCTGCGGCGCCTCGATGACAGGCGCTCCGTCCATTCCCTCTCGTGGCGCTCGACGCTCCCCGGTCGCGCTGCTCGCGCGAAAGAGAGCCGGCGGCTACGCCCTCACTCTCGCGTTCACCGCTCCCGCTGCGGTCCACGACGCCAACACCGCGTACGGTGCCGAATACACGCTGGAAGGCGCCGCGCCCTGCGAACCCGGTGGAGCTGGGCAGCCGATCGAGCGCGATATCAAGCCAGGCCAGCGGGTCCAGGTCACGATGTTCGTCAACCAGAAGCCGGGCTGCCACGGCGTGATCCACGGCCGGATCGTGCTGGGACGCCAGGGCTCTGCGCTCTCGGGTCCCACCTACGACAAGCGCACAGTCGGCCGCTTCTCATTCGCCCTGCCATGACTGGCCATATGCCGACTACGGTGTACCGCATGCTCTGGCCAAAACTCAGATTGCCCATCACAGCAGCGCTAGGTTTCGTGATCGCGTCGCTTGCGATCGGTCGTCTCATGCCTATTGCCGCGCTTGCGGCTCGGCCATCGACTCCCACTCCGTTCGCTGACACGGCGCTGTGGGTCAACCAGGTCCCGATTCAGGAGACCGGCCAGGAGCTGGTCGCAGCTGCCGCTCCAGCGAGGGTGCAAGCCCTATATGTCAAGGCCGGCGATGGCTCCGCCGCCGCCGCGCAGTTCTCACCGGCCCTTGTCAGCGAAATACGCTCGGCCGGCGTCACGGTCTGCGGCTGGACCTTCGCCTATGGCCTGAACCCAACGGCCGAAGCGGGGGTCGCCGTTGCCGCTGTCCGCAATGGGGCGCAGTGCTTGGTCATCGACGTGGAGGGTCAGTACGACAAGCTGTATGGGGCTGCCCAGCTCTTTGTGCGGACGCTTCGCTCCCAGCTCGGCGCCCGATTCCCGATCGGGCTGGCCAGTCAGGCCAACGTCCTGCAGCATCCGCAGTTTCCCTATTCGGTGTTCCTGGGACCCGGGGCCTTCAACGTCGTCCTGCCTCAGATGTATTGGTTGGATTTTGGCGTCAGTGTGGACGCCGCCTATGCGACCACCATCGGTGTCAACTCCATCTACGGGCGGCCGATCCTGCCCGTGGGGCAGCTCTACCACTCGCCGCAATCGACCGAACTCGCACGATTTCGTGGTTTGGCAGACGCCTTCGGCGCTCGCGGGTGGAGCTTCTTCGATCTGGACAGCGCCCAACCGCAGGCGCTGGCAGCGCTCGGCGCGCCATTGCCCAAGCCAGCGCGAAAAGCGATCGTTGCCCCCACGCTTCACGCCGGCGCCGACGGCGATGAGATCGTCCAAGCCCAGGAGTTGCTCAATGCAGCAGGAGCGCGTCTGCCGGTCGGGGGTTTCTTTGGGGCCACGACAGCTCGCGCGGTCGCCTCCTTCCAGTTGCGTCACCACCTCCGCCCAAACGGAGCTCTCACTCCTGCGACCTGGAAGGACCTGTTGCGCTTTCACCCGCGCGAGCCCTCCTGGGCAAGCGGACCGCCCGACAGCGCTCGCTGATCAAAGACTCACCCAACTGTTTACGTGCAGGGCTGCTTGCGGGCAAGCGAGCCGTGAAAGCTCAGGCCTGTGTGGCGTCGCTCTCGTCGCTGTCAGCCTCGCGGTCCGCTCTGGGCACCAGCACGAAGCACTCGACTGCGACATCGGGATCCAGGTGGTTGTCGCTGAGGAAGGCGAGCACCTTCCGTCCGGAGTGCTCCTCCACGGCCGCGATCAACTGGCTGCTCATCGTCCGCTGAAAGGCTCTGCGACTGGTGAGCACCAGGTCTGCCTCGCCGTCGCGCACCAGGCTGCGCTCGCCCATCGTCAGAGTGTCCTGCAGCACGACCGTGATCAGGTTCTCGTCTATATAGGTCCGGGACTTGGTCGGACCGCGACCGGTGTACTCGCGCATCAGTTGCACCACCGCTCCGGATATGGCCGAAGATATCGACCCCTTCTGGGTAGTCGGGATGCCGGACAAGGAGATTCCCTCTTCTCGCCTCCTTCCTGGATCGGGCCCGGCGAAGGAAAGGAAGGAGACGGATGGAATCCGTCCGCCAGGCCCGTGTTTCCCTCCCGTGCCGCGTGAGGCAGCGACCCGTTACGAACTCACGTGGCCGGCATTCTAGATGATCGGGTCGACATCGAGCATGCCTCGCCGCCCAAGAGTATGCTTGGCCGGTCCTTGGGCTCTCTTCGAGGGGAGCGTGGGACCGTCGTCAGCGGAGGTACGCACGGCAACGCAGGTGCCGATCCGGACCTCCGTACACCAATTTCGTGTGTGCGGAGGTGGGGGGTGGTGGCGATTTTTGACGGTGAGACCGAGACGAAGAGCGCCGGAATCGGACGCCCCGGCGCGCCCCAGCTCGAGTTGCAGGACTGCATCTGTGGCTCGGAGCACGTGCTGCTCCTGAGGGGAGAACTGGACATGGCCTGTTCCCCGACGCTGGATGCGGCCCTCAAGCGGATCTGCACCGATCAGGTCCAGGCGCTTGTGCTCGATCTGAGCCAGCTCACGTTCATCGACTCCACAGGGTTGCGGGCGATCCTGCTCGCAAGGGAGCTTTGCGAGAGCCACGGCAGTGAGCTGAGGCTGATCCCAGGGCCGTCGCAGGTCCAGCGCCTGTTCGAGGTGACAGGGCTGCTCGACAGGCTGCCGTTTCAGAGCCGAACGGGACAGGCGTAGCCCCCAGCCTTTGTAGCCCCAGCCTTGGTGCGGGTTCTTGGCTGAAAGCGGTTCCTGCCAGGTTGAGAGACAGCGGGGCGTCGTCCCGGCGGATCGCTCATCAATCGGTGGCGGAGTCAGGCCTTCGGAGGCCTGCAATCACCTCGGCGCCGAGCACGGCGTCCACCTCTAGCTGTGCGGTCGCCATCACACGCGCAAGCATCATGTATTGGCCTATTACCAGCAGAAGCTGAACGATCTCCGAGGGTGTGAAGCGCGCGCTCATCGAATCGAAGGTCGCCTCGTCGGGAGCCGCATCCAGCACCACCTGGGTGGTGAAGCGAACCACCAACCGTCCGTCCTCGCCCAGGGCCTCGGACTCGGTCTCCTCGGCCTGGAGTGCGGCGACCTGTGCGGAGGAGCCGCCGACGGCGAGCAGGATCGGGACGTGCTGAGCCCACTCATATTCAGCGCCAGGCGTGAGTCGCGCCACACGCAGGATCGCAAGCTCGCGCAGGACCGGGTCAAACAGGTCGCCGTCGAGGCAGTCCCGCCCGAATCGCAGCCAGTTGAGGAACGTGCCCTGAGCGTTGGCCATCACCCCGAAGACCGCCAGGGCCGGCAGTCGCTCGAGCGCGTTGCGCACTGCGGGACTGGCCTCGGCTGGACTCAATGTGGGCAAGCGCACCATGGTCCAGGAACCTTACATTCCGCAACCGTTGCTGCGCCGGCGGTCTAAGGTGGTTCGAGCCGTTCTGTCAAACCTGTCAGAAGGAGAACTCCCGTGAAGATGCGCGCTGCCGTGCTCGAGCAGTTCGGCCAACCACTCGTCGTCCAGGAGGTGGATCTCGCCGATCCGCGCCCCGGAGAGGTTCTGGTGCGCATAGTGGCTTGCGGCGTCTGCCATACGGACATGTACACGGCCTCGGGGGTCGATCCGTCGGGGTATGCCCCCACTGTGCTCGGCCATGAGGGTGCGGGGGTCGTCGAGGCGGTCGGGGACGGCGTGGGGTCGGTGAAGCGCGGTGACCACGTGGTCACTCTCTTCTCGCCCCAATGCCGCGAGTGCATTCACTGCCTGAGCCCCAAGACAAATCTGTGCCTGGCGATTCGCGACCAGCAGAACAAGGGGCACATGCCCGATGGCAGCGCTCGGATCTCGCGCGACGGTGAGCCGATCCGCCATTTCATGGGCACTTCCACCTTCGCCGAGTATGCGGTCGTTCCCGAGATCGCGCTGGCGTGCGTGAGTCGTGAGGCGCCGCTTGACCGGGCGTGCCTGTTCGCATGCGGCTTGACTACTGGGCTTGGCGCCGCGATGTACACCGCCGGCGTGGAGCGAGGCTCCACATGCGTGATCTTCGGCGCCGGCATGGTCGGCCTTGGAGCCGTGGCCGGGTGCAGGTTGCAGGGCGCCGAGCGGATCGTGTGCGTCGATCTCTCACCCGAGCGTTTGGAGCTGGCGCGCGGGCAGGGAGCGACGGATTGCTGGCAGGCCGACGAGCACACTCTCGAGAGAGTGCTGGAGGCGACCGATGGCTTCGGAGCGGACTACACCTTCGAGGCGACCGGACTGGTGACGGTGATGCGACAGGCTGTGGAGGCAGCGCGCATGGGTTGGGGGCTTTGCACGGTTGCCGGGGTCGCTGGGAAGGGCGAGACGCTGGACATCGTTCCCCGCATGCTGATCACCGGCAGACGGGTGTGCGGGTCGTCATTCGGTGGGGTCAAGGGTCGCGATCAGGTACCTCAGCTGGTGGATCACTACCTGCAGGGGGACATAGACGTCGATCCTTTCATCTCCCACCGCATGGGCCTTGAGCAGGTCAACCATGCCTTCGAGCTGATGGAGAGCCAGGACGGGATCCGCTCGGTGCTCGAGTTCGACCGCTGAGCTCTTGCAACGCCCTTGCAGAACGACCCCAAGCGGCTACCCTCTGCACCATGTGCAGAAACATCAGAACGCTTCATAACTTCGAGCCGCCCGCCACTGATGAAGAGGTGCACGAGGCTGCGCTTCAGTACGTGCGAAAGATCAGTGGCTTCACCAAGCCCTCGCAGGCGAACGCCGAGGCCTTCGAGCGCGCCGTCGAGGAGGTGACCGCCGCGTCCAGCAGGCTGCTGAGCCAGCTCGTCACCTCGGCGCCTCCGAGGGATCGTGAGGTTGAGGCGGCCAAGCGCAGGGCCCGCAGCGCACAGCGGTTCGCTGCCTAGCCGGCTCGCGCGCAGCTCGTCGTATGCTCTGAGCGTGGACCACCGCAGCCTCGGGCGCACCGGCATGCAGGTCAGCCCTCTGTGCCTGGGGGCGATGATGTTCGGTGCCTGGGGAGAGACCGATCACGAGAAGTCGATCGCGATCATCCATCGCGCGCTTGACAGCGGGATCAACTTCATCGATACCGCCGACGTCTACTCCCAGGGCGAGTCGGAGGTGATAGTCGGCAAGGCGCTCGCCGGCGGACGCCGCGACGACGTGATCCTCGCCACGAAGTTCCACGCCCAGATGGGCGTTTCGGCCACCGGCCCAGTTGGCGCTCCCGGCGGAGATCCGAACAGGCGCGGCAACTCGCGGCGCTGGATCGTGCAGGAGGTGGAGAACAGCCTGCGGCGGCTCGGCACCGACTGGATCGACCTCTACCAGGTGCACCGCCCCGAACGGGAGACGGACATCGAAGAGACGCTGTCTGCACTCACAGACCTGCAACGCGAGGGCAAGATCCGCGCCTTTGGCTCTTCGACGTTCCCTGCCCACCAGGTCGTCGAAGCGCAGTGGACCT
>DATHPT010000097.1:0-10558 GCA_035483615.1 Solirubrobacteraceae bacterium
CAGGGGTCCCCGCGCATGGATGCGTTGGATCGCGGACACCGCCCGCAGCCGTGATCTCAGACGCCAGACCACCCCCTCTGAAGCGGAGAAACTTGGGGTGCACGCCACCCTGCGCGAACTGCCCCTGCTGATCGACAGCTCGAGCCTTCCCGACGGAGTCGTCGAGTTGCTGATGGACGACTTCGAAGCCCCGGTCCGTCAGATGTTCGACATCCACGACGGTCGCGTCACGCTCGTGGAGCCCAGTAAATGCGTCCCCTGGGCCAGCATCGCGGGACCGCCGACCGCCTGGGCGATGGCGCTCGGCCCCGAGCGCAACGTGACCGCCCTGCAGCTCACCGGCGACGAGCAGCTGGCCCTGAGAGTCCTCGCCGCGCTCCCGCCGCCCTCCTAGACCGACTTGCTCCCCGCCACCGCTCCAAAGATCTCGAGCGCCCGCTCGATCGTCCTCTCGTCCATCGCCGTCGACACGCAGGTCAGGCCGTCGGCGGCAATCAACACGCCCTGCTCATACAGGCGCCTCCACAGCTCGGGCAGCTCACCCGAGCGCAGCTTGCACAGAGACCCCGCTCCGCCCACGCTGTAGCCCAATCCCCGCAGCCCCTCCCGCAGCCGCTCGCCAAGCGCTCCGATGCGCTCGATCTGAGACCCCTCGAGCGCGTCCACCGCCGCCAGGCCGGCGCTCATCGACACCGGGTTGGCCGCGAAGGTCCCGGCAAGCGCAACCCCGCCTGCGCGGGAAGGATCGAACACGTCCATCCACTCGGCCCGGCCGCCGAGCGCACCGACCGGCAGCCCACCGCCGATCAACTTTCCGAGCGTCACGATGTCCCCCTCGATCCCGTACAGCGACTGCATCCCTTCGGTGGCCATTCGAAACGTGATGACCTCGTCGAGGATCAGCGCTATCCCGCGCCTGTTGGTCTGCTCGCGCACGAGTTCGGCAAAGGCGCGCTCCACCGGCTGCAGGCCGGCGCGGTTGGGCATCAGGTCGAGCAGCACACACGCAAGCTGTCCTTCGTGCTCGTCGAGCGCGGACACCAGCGCCTCGCCGTCTCCTGGAGGGACCGTCACCACCGCGTCGCGAACCCCGTCCGGCACCCCCGCGGCCTCGGGCTGGGCCAGCGCATCCCAGCCGCCGTGGTAGCAGCCGGCAAAGCGCACCACTCGCTCGCGCCCGCTCGCCGCCCGCGCTGCCCGCACCGCAGCCATCACCGCTTCGGTGCCCGAGCCCGTGAAGCGCCAGCGCTCAGCCCACTGCACCCGCCCCGCCAAGCGCTCCGCCAGCTCGACCTCGGCGCCAGTCGGCAACCCGAACGCCGAGCCCCGCTCGATCGCCCTCCGCGCGGCGTCCACCACGGGAGCGAACGCGTTCCCGTGCACAAGCGCCGAATAGTCGCCGTGCAGGTCGATCAGCTCATGTCCGTCCACGTCACGGACTCGCCAGCCCTCGCCCTCCAGCGCATAGGGCGGATGCGGCGCCACCCACAGCGTCGTACGCGAGGCGCCACCCGGGAAGCGCCGGCGCGCACGCTCATACAACTCCCGCCCCACACCCATCCGTCCGTCCTTTGGCGCTCCCGTCATATCGACAGGTAAGCCTGACGGACCTGTGAATCGCCAAGCAGCGCCCTCGGCTCCCCCTCCACGCGAACCACACCCCGGTCGATCACATATGCGCGACTCGCAAGCTCGCCAACCAACCCCAGATGCTGCTCTGCGAGCACCATCGTCAGACCCGCCCGCTTTATGCGCAGGAGCTGTTCGGTCAGCGTCTCAATCACGCGCGGCGCAAGCCCCTCGGTCGGCTCGTCCAGCAGCAGGATCCCCGGATCTGAGATCAGAGCCCGCGCGATCGACAGCACCTGCTGCTCGCCCCCGCTGAGCCACGCTCCCTTGGACTTCCTCACGTTGCCGAGCAGCGGAAACACATCGAACAGCTCCTCCAGCGTCCAGCGCCGAGACTTCCTCGCGCCCCGGCTGGCGGACCTGTCCCCGGCGCGCAGGTTCTCCTCAACCGTGAGCTCGCCGAAGATCCGCCGTCCCTGTGGCACCAGACCGACGCCGAGGCGCGCGATCCTGTGCGAGGAGAGCCCGATCGTCTGACGGTCGTCGACGAGTATCGAGCCGCTGCGCCCGGCCAGCATGCCCATCACGCAGTGCAAGATCGTCGTCTTGCCGGCCCCGTTGCGACCGATCAGCGCGACCGTCTCGCCGTCGTCCGCGTGCAGGTCGAGACCGAACAGCACCTGACTGGAGCCGTAGCGAGCCTCGAGCCCGCCGATCGACAGCCTCACCCCGACCGCCGCCTCATGGTAGTTGGGTGCCCCAGAGGAGATGAGCGCTCCAGAGGAGGGTGCCCCAAGCAAGATGGCCGCCCCAGGGGGATGGGCGCCGAGCCCTCACTGCGCCTCCCGTGCGGTATCGGTGCCCAGATAGATCTCCTGTACATGCCGATCCAGTCTGATCCTCTCCGGCGTCCCGTCGGCCACGATCGCGCCTCGATCCATCACCACCATGCGCTGGGCATGCGCGAACACGGTCTCCATGTCGTGCTCGGTGAACACCATCGTCAGCCCCCGACGCTTCACCGCTCCCATCACAAGCTCCATTATCGTGGCCCGCTCATTCACCCCCATCCCTGCGGTCGGCTCGTCCAGCAGCAACACCCGCGGCTCGAGCCCCAGCACCATCGCGAGCTCCAGACGCTTGCGCTGACCCTGGGACAGCGAGGCGGCAGGCAGGTCGCTCTGCTCGAGCAGGCCAACCTCCTCAAGCCCTCTCTCAAGCGCCTGCTCACGTGAGAGATCGGAGGAGAAACGCCCAACACCCCGGCGCCTTGCAGTCTCGCCGCGATGCGCCAGCAGGGCGATCCCCAAGTTCTCCGTCACGCTCAACCCAGCGAACAGGCGGGGGGTCTGAAAGGTCCGCCCGATGCCCAGCCGGCTGCGCTTCTGCGGGGACAGGCCGCGCACGTCGAGCCCGTCCAGCAGGATCTGCCCGCCGCTCAGCCCAAGCTCGCCCATCATCAGCGCAAACAGCGTGCTCTTGCCCGCCCCGTTCGGCCCGATCAACGCCACCACCGCGCCCTCCCGAACCGTGAGCGTCACTCCGTCGACCGCACGAATGCCGCCGAAATGCCGCTTCACCTCGCGCAACTCGAGAACCACGCGGCCGGCAGTGTCCTCCTGAGGGCTCACCTCGCTGCTCTATCCCGCCGGGTCTGCTCGTGCGTCGCGAGCCATGCTCCGCACCCGCCGCACGAATGCGCCCGGCGCCGCCAGCAGACTGCCTCGACCGGTGGCGCCGACGCCGCTCGGCGCCACCAGCACGACCGCCAGCAGCACCAGCCCATCGACGAGCAGCGTGTTGGTCGTGAGTCGCCCCACATAGAAGTCGATCAATCCCAGCACCACAGCACCCAGCATGGGGCCGGAGAACAGGCCCACTCCCCCGATCAACGTCACGATCAGCGCGTTGGCCGACACCTGCCAGGCGAACACGCTCGGGTAGACGATCTGGGTGGACAGCACCGACAGGCCTCCCCCCGCCGCCGCGACCGCGGCCGCCAGCACGAACACGCCGAGGCGCCGGCGCTCGACCGCGATGCCGAGCGTGCGTGCCCTCAGCGCATCTTCGCGGATGCCGCGCAGCACGAGCCCCGTGGACGCTTTGACGAACGCGAAAGCGACCGCCAGCACCGCCACCGCGACGCCGAGGATCACGTAGTAGACGCGATCAACGCCCACGATTATGTTCAGCGAGTCGGGCAAGCTCACGATCGTGCCGCTGTCACCGCCGGTCAGGCCGCGTGCGTGGCCCGCGGCGAATTCGAACAGGTCCGCGAGCGCGAACGTCAACATGATGAACGCGATCGGCTCGAGTCGCACCAGCACCGCTCCGCTCACACCCGCGACCAGCATCGCCGCGACCATCCCTGCGATCAACGCCGTAAAGAAGTCAAAGCCGCCACGATTGATGAGCAGCACTGTCACATAGGCCCCCACCCCGTAGAAGGTGGCCTGACCGAAGGAGAACATGCCGGCGTAGCCGAACAGCAGGTTGAAGCTGAGCCCCACCAGCATCGTCACGATCATGCTCGCGCCCAGCAGCACGTACTCGCTCGACACGAGCGTCGGCAAAGCCGCCGCCACCAGCAGCAGCCCAAGTCCCGGTCCCCAGTCGGCAAACGGCCCCAGTCGACGACCCACGCTCCTCATCCCCCGGCCGTTGGCCTCGTCGGGAGCAGCCGCCGGCCGCTCGCGCCGCGCGCCAGCAGCACGAGCGTCATCACCGCATATGGCGTCAGCGGGGCGAGCGTCGGACTCTGGAGCGTCACAAAGCTCTCGATCACACCGATCGACACGGCCGCCACCAATGCGCCGGTCATGTTGCCGAGCCCGCCCGTGACGACCACGATGAACGCCGGCACCAGCGCCGCCGTTTCCAGATTCGTGGTGACCGCTCCGTTCGGCGCGTCCACCACGCCCCCGAGCGCTCCGAGACCGATCCCAAACGCGAACACCCCTGTGTACAGACGGTTCACGTTGACGCCCAGCACCGAGAGCATCGTGCGGTCGTCCACCGCCGCGCGCGTGAGCAGACCGATGCGCGTCCCGTACAGCAACGCCCAGATCGCAGCCGCCACCAGCACCCCGAGCACGATCACCACAGCCGTGTACTTGGGCAACGTGGCCCCCAGCACATTCCAGCTGTCGCTCAGCGAGGCGGGCAGCGCCACCGTGCGCAGCCCGGTCCCGTAGAGAAGCACCACGCCTCCCGCGATCAGATAGGAGAGCGCCAGCGTCAGCATGAACTGCTGATTCTCGTCATGTGCACGATAGGTGCGCCGCAGCAGCAGCACCTCCGCGGCCGCGCCCGCCAGCGCAGCCACCACCGGCACGATCGCCAGCGCAAGCAACCATCCAAGCGTCGAGGCTCCTGTGCGCGCAATCACCGTGGTCGCCAGATAGGCACCCAGCATGTAGACGGCGCCCGCGGCGAAATTCATCACCCCGAGCACACCCCACACCAGGTTCAGGCCCGCCGCGGAGAAGAACAGCACGAAGCCGAGCCCAAGGCCCGCGAACAACTGATCCAAGAAGGTGGCGAAGCTCACTCGAACAACCGATCCCGAGCGTAGAGGAAGCTCAATGTATGCACGACGGAAGCCTCTGCCCCGTCGCCACGAGCACGCTCGCGGCGACGGGGCTCAGCCTCAGCAGGTGAAGTACTTGTTCGTATCCACCAGTTCGATCGGTGAGAAGTGCGCGAATGGCAACGCTTTGGTCGGTCCCACCACCGGGCCCATCGCGATCGGCACAGCCGTGAGGTTGCTGCACCCGTGGATCTTCTCGCTGCCCTGCACCATCTGCACGGTCGCGCCCGATAGCGCGCTGCGCACCGCGGTCGGTTCGGTCGATTTGGCCTGCTCGATTCCCTGCGCGATCATCTCGATCTGGTTGAAGCCATCGCCGGCGGCGCCGCTGTTGGCCACTTCGGTCCCAAGCGGATCCAGCTTCTTGGAGAGTGGCGTGTTGTAGATCGATGCGGAGGGATAGTAGGTGTAGCCAAGTGCTCCCACAGGCGGCTTGGGCATCGGATCGATCGTTCCATAATCGAGAATGCCGAACAGCTGTGTCGCTTTGAACAATCCAAGCGGGAACGCCTGCTTGACGAACGTGATCGTGTCTTCGGCGATCACGGTGCTGTAGGTGACATCGGGTTTCTCGGCCACGAGCTTGTTGATGTAGGAGCTGTAGCTGGGCGCCCCCGAAGGCACGAATTCCTGACTGACGATCTTCTGAGGAGAGCCCTTCATGCCCTTGCGGAACGCCGCCGTGACTTCGTAGCCATAGCTGTAGTCCTCGCTGATGACCGCCACCGTTTTCCATTGCGGATGGGCACGCACATATGCGGCCGCGTTGGCGCCCTCGATGTTGGCGGTGGGAATCGTGGCAAACGTGTAGCCCGAGCCGGTGAACACGGTCGGATCGGCCACTCCCACCGTGTAGACCACATGGCTGGGATTCGCAACCAGCCGCGCGACGCTCTTACCGACCGCGCTGGTGCAGGTTCCGGCAAGGAACTTGACGTGTTCGCCCAGCACCAGATCTCGCGCCTGACTGACGCCCACGTTGGGTTCCGCCTTGTCGTCTCGTACGAGCAACTGCAGCGGATGACCGAGAGCGCCGCCTTCCGCATTGATCGTCTTCACCGCCTGCTGTGCCCCCTTGACGTAATCCTGGGAGAACCCCGAGCAGAAACCCGTCAAAGACGCCAAGTAACCGATCTTCAGCGGCGCCCCTTTCGCCAGACCCCCTTCTTTGGCTTTCGAAGAGCCGCAACCCACACCCCCGATTACGACCATCACGGCCAGCCCGCATGCCAGAACCCGGCGTGCGCCCACCCCATATCTGCCAACCATCATCTTGTCTCTCCTCCCATCGAACCATCGACGTGCTTCGAATGATCGGGCGAGAATACAGTTCCGCCGAATGCAGACGAGCGCTCGCGCTCGTCTTCCCGCCACGCGTTCGCATAGGCGCGCGGCAACGGCGGCGTGACACCCAGATCGAGTGCTGCCCGCAACGGCCAATGAGGGTCCATGAGCAGCGGGCGACCAACCGATACGAGCGACGCGCCGTGATCGCGAAGCAGCAGCTCCGCATCGGCGCCGCCCACGATTCCCCCACCGAGGGCGAACGGCAGCCGTCGCTCGCCAGCAGGGGAGCCTGACCCGAGAGCGTCACCGCCAAGCGCTGCGGCAAGCGCAAGCACCTCAGGGCCGCCTGCGCGTCTTCCCTCCCATACCGGGGTGCCCCCCGAGACGTCGACCAGATCGACCCCGACCGCCGCGCAAGCACGTGCGTGCAGCGCCACCTCCTCGACCCCCAATCCACCCACCTCGCCGTCACCCGCCGGCAATCGCACGAACAGCGGCAGCCCGGCTGGCAACTGCGCGCGCACAGCCTCCACGACCTCGAGCAACAGCCGGCGGCGGCTTGCCGCGTCACCTCCATAGCCGTCCTCTCTGAGGTTGGTCAGCGGAGAGAGGAACTGGTGCAGCAGATACCCATGGGCGGCATGGATCTCGATCACCTCGAAGCCCGCATCGACCGCGAGCCGAGCGGCCGTGGCAAACGAGTCCACGACCCCGGCAAGGTCCGCCTGCCGAGCTTCCAGCGGCGCTGTCCAGCCAGGGCCGAACGCAATCGCCGAGGCGGAGATCGAGCCGGCGACGCCCCGAGTGTCCGAGAACGCCTTGCGCCCGGCATGAGCCAGCTGCAGGCCGACGGCGGCCCCCTGAGCCCGACAGAAAGCCACGACCCGCCCCAGCGCCTGTGCCTGCCCGCGCTCGTACATGCCGAGGGCGGCGTGGCCGGTGCGCCCAAGAGGCGCCACAGCCGTGTCCTCCACCATCACCAGTCCGCAGCCACCGACCGCACGCGAGCCGTAGTGAACGAGATGCCAATCCACCGCACGACCGTCCTCGCCCGCCGCGCGCTGGCTCATCGGGGACATCATGATCCGATTGCGGATCTCCAGCTCGCGGAGCTTCAGCGGTTCGAAGAGAGCCATGGGCCCATGGTCGGGGTCACCTCAACCCCGGCATGATCTCCTTCGCAAAGACCTCCATCGAGCGAACCACCTGCTCGTGAGACTGACCGACGTTGTGCCATGCGGAGAACACATCGACGCCGAGCTGCGCATAGCGCGCCAGCTTCTCACGAACCTCGTCGACCTCGCCAAAGGCGATATTGGCGTGCATCTGCTCGAGCTCGGGCTCGTCCTGCTTGACGGCGCTCTCGACCACATAGTCACCACGATTCACACGCTCGGCGCCGGCCAACTGCTGGTCGATGATGCGATGGTTCATCAGCACATAGCGCAGCACATCATTTGTATCAGCGGGCTCACCCACATAGGTCATGCGATTGACGGCGAATCTTGCGCTGGTCCTGGGCCTTCCGCACTCCTCCATGGCTCCCGTGAACGCACCGTAGACATTCTCCACATGTGTGAACGGCTCGCGGAACGGGCTGAAGATGAAATTCGAGTCAAAGCCCAACTTCACCGCCCATTCCATCGAGCGCGTCGACAGCGCGGCGATCCACAACGGCGGATGTGGAAGTTGCAGCGGCGGAGGCAGCACGGTCGCATTTGGATAGGTGAAGAATCGCCCGTCATGTGACAGGGCGTCGTCGGCGCTCCAGTGATCGACCATGATGCGAAGGTGCTCGGCGAACATGGCCCTGCTGTCTGCTTCCTCCATCTCGGCCTGAAACTGACGCATCTGGTAGGGGGAAGCGCCGCGCCCGGCCGCCACGTCGAAGCGCCCGCCACTCAGCTGGTCGATCTGTGAAATAGCGCCCGCGAGACGCAGCGGATGGTGAAACGGAAGCACGAACACGGCCACCCCGATGCGAATGCGCTCGGTGCGCTGAGCGATCATCGCTGCGAGCTGGAGCGGGTCGGGCGCCGCCAGGAAGCTGACAAGGTTCTGTTCGGCCAGCCAGATCCCGTCATAGCCAAGCCGCTCGGCGAGAACGGCCTGCTCGATCATCTCCTCATACAGCTGCCGCACGGGCTTGCTCCGGTCCCACCACTGCCCCGGCAGAAACAGATAGAAGTCCATCTCAGCGGCCGATCCTGCTCGGGAGCTCCCGCTCTGAGAAGTTGACGACGCCGTCGCGCAGATCCTCGCTGGCGCTGTACACGAGCTCGCCGCCGACGACCGTATGGGCGACCGTCAGCTCCCCGAAGTCCTCGTCGCCGACCTCGTCGATGGCTTGCTCGAGCACCACGATGTCTGCGAGCTTACCCACAGCAAGGGTCCCCCGGCAACCCTCCCAGTAACCGGCATGGGCTGCAAAGCGCGTGTACATCGTCAGCGCCTGCTCACGGGTGATGCGCTGGTCGGGATCGATCGTGCGACCGGTAAAGGTCCTGCGAGTGATCGCGCACCACATGTTGTGAAACGGATTGAGCAGGCGCGGGTCCCCGCCGGTCGTGTCCGAGGTCCCCGGGACCTCCAGGCCCTCCTCCAGGAGTGTCCGCAAAGGCACGCAGTCCCTGCTGCGCGCGGCTCCGAGCGCACGAGGCCAGAACTCTCCGTAGTTGTAGATGAAACCGAGGTTCGGCACCGGCAGCACACCCAGCCGCTTGCACCAGGCGGTGCGCTGAGCACTCCACGCGGTGTTGCCGCCGTGCTCGATCCGGGGACGCAGGTCGTCGCCGGCGCGGGCCCCCGCCAGCTCGAGGGCCGCAAGTGAGATGTCCTGGGCCAGGTCGCCAGCCGCGTGCAGCGCCACCTGCGCGCCGGCGCCGAGCGCGGTGCGGATGTGCTCTGTCAGCGCGGAGATCTCATAGGTCAGTGCGCCGCGCTTGCCAGGAGCGTCCAGATACTCCTCATAGAAGGCAGCTGTGTGAGAGGAGGTGCCACCATCGACGAACAGCTTCACTCCTCCTCCTTCGAACCAGTCCTCGAGCAGCGGCACGTCGGCGATCGCCCCGGACGCCACATCCTCGAGCGAGCCGGCCAGCGGAACCCATCCAAAGCCCCGCACCCGCAGTGGAAGCTCACGCTCGCGCACAGCCCGCCCGAGCAGGCGCATCACCTGCGCCGAGTCCCAAATCTCCTGAATCGAGGTGACGCCGTTCGCGAGGTAGTACCTCCAGGCGACGTCAAGGATCGAACCGGCCAGCTCCCCGTCGGTCGGCTCGGGGATCGGAAAGCGGTCGAACATCTCAGCGAGCACACCTGTCGGCTGCCCGTCGGGGTCGCGCTCGATGCGGGCGCCCGGAGGCTCAGGCGTGTTACGGTCGATTCCGGCCAGCTCCAGGGCGCAGCGGTTCACCACCAGGTTGTGAATGCTCGACCGGTACACGATCGGCCTGTCTGCCGATACATCAGTCAGCTCCTGGGGGGTTGGGAAGCGCCCCTCCGCAAGCAGCTCGTCCTGGAAGGTGGTTCCCTGCAGGAGGATCCAGGTGCCCGGCGCCACCGACCGCGCCCGCTCGGCGGCGCCCTCGAGGATCTGCGCGATCGAGCCCGCCGGCGGCGTACGGCAGTCGACGGCGGTTGCCATCGAGCGCGCCACATGACCGAAATGCCCGTGCGCGTCGATCAGGCCGGGGGTCACGGTGGCGCCGCTCGCATCGATCACCACTGTGTCCCGCCCACGCAGGGGCTCGAGCTCCGCCGAAGTGCCCAGCGCGACAATCCGTCCCCCACGGGCGGCCAGCGCCTCGGCTCGCGGCCCGCGCGGATCCATCGTGCGCACATCGCCCCCGAGGATCAGGATCTGGGCCGGCTCGGTCATACCCGCAGACCCGCTATCAGGACCGGCTTGACCAAGCCTGTCCACCCAGCATCCCGAACGGCTCGATCATGCCCCACCGACCCACATCGTACCTGCCCAATCATGCCCGAGCGAGGGCAAACGAGACCTGAACATTCAGTTCTGAGTATCGGACTTCGTGGGCCTGACAGTTGTGGGCTGAAGCGTTGAAGAGACACATTTCCCAATCCTGCGGGAAATCCCGCAAAGGCCCG
>DATHPT010000098.1:0-8680 GCA_035483615.1 Solirubrobacteraceae bacterium
GCTCGCTGCGTCCGATCCTGGGGGAGGGTGCCCAGCGCACCGGGGCCCGCTCGACGCCAGGAGTCGAGGGCCTGTCCATGAGCATGCTCGCCATTGGTCGGGGCAGCATACGTGAGCAGGCCCTGCCATGGTGGGGGTCCCTGCGCCCAGTCCGCTGTATGGGCGCGAAGATTCAACCGCCCCGAGCGATGTCCGCGCTGTCAGGATTCAGCCGCCCCGAGCGATGTCCGAGTCGCCCTGTTCAAAGCTGCCGTATTGCGTCACACTGAGACGGTGCGGGTGCTCGTGGTGGGAGCCGGCGGTGTTGGTGCGGCGTTTGCGTCGATCGCCCAGAGCCGCCCTGTGTTCGAGCGAGTCGTGCTGGGCGACGTCTCCTCGGCGCGCGCCCACGACGTGGTGGCAAAGCTCGGCGAAGCCGATCGCTTCGCGGCCGAGCGCGTGGATGCCTCAGATCGCGCCGCGCTCGTGCAACTGATCGAGCGGGTGCGACCGGACGCCGTGCTGAACGCCTGCGATCCGCGCTTCAACGAGCCGATCTTCGACGCCGCCTTCCAGGCGCGAGTCACCTACCTGGACATGGCGATGACACTCTCCCATCCCCACCCCCAGCGCCCCCACGAGCTGCCGGGAGTGATGCTCGGCGACGTACAGCTCGCCCGCAGCGAGCAGTGGGAGCAGGCCGGTTTGCTCGCGCTCGTCGGGATCGGCGTGGAGCCGGGGCTCTCGGACGTCTTCGCACGCTACGCCGCCGAGGAGCTGTTCGCGAACGTCGAGGAAGTGGGCGTCCGCGATGGCGCGGACCTCGTTGTGGAGGGCTATGACTTCGCCCCGACCTTCTCGATCTGGACCACGATCGAGGAGTGCCTGAACCCACCGTTGATCTGGGAGCGCGAGCGCGGCTTCTACACGACTGCGCCGTTCTCAGAGCCGGAGGTGTTCGAGTTCCCCGAGGGCATCGGGCCGGTGGAGTGCGTGAACGTCGAGCACGAGGAGGTCGTCCTGATCCCGCGCTGGGTGAGCTGCGAGCGCGTCACGTTCAAGTACGGGCTCGGCCAGGAGTTCATCGACGTGCTGCGCACCCTGCACAAGCTGGGTCTCGACTCCACCGAGGCCGTGTCGGTGCGCGGTGTGGAGGTGGCGCCCCGCGATGTGGTCGCCGCCGCGCTCCCCGACCCTGCCACGCTCGGCGAGCGGATGACCGGGCGCACCTGCGCCGGCACCTGGGTGACGGGGACAGGCGTCGACGGCAAGCCACGCTCCACCTACCTCTATCACATCGTCGACAACGAGCACACGATGCGCGAATACGGCAGCCAGGCCGTCGTGTGGCAGACGGCGATCAACCCGGTCGTGGCGCTGGAGCTGTTGAACGAGGGCGTCTGGAAGGGCACGGGCGTGCTCGGCCCCGAGGCTTTCCCGCCCGAGCCGTTCCTGGAGCGGCTGGCCGAGCTGGGCTCACCGCACGGACAGATGGAGATGCCGACAGGCGGATAGCGACTTCCGGCTTCAGAGCGCCGTCTCTCGCAGCTTCTCGTCGATGAACTCGTTGGCCGCGGTCGGGCCGATGAAGGGCGCCAGCACGATATAGGCGCCGTTGCAGGCAAGATGGGGCATCTGGTCGCTCTGACCCATGCGGGCCTGGTAGTAACAGATCTCGAACACCGAGCCACCGATTGCTTCCATGACCGTCTGGGATATCGGATGGCTCGTGTGCTGGTTGCCTTCCTGCAGGAAGATCGTGAACGCGGCGCGGCTGTCGTCGATGCGCTGGATCGCGGGGACGCCGACGGCGTGGGACTCGACCAGTGCGATATGCGCGACGACCGGGTGTGTGGCCTGGAACTGGGTACAGGCGCGCATCGCTTCCCACGTGCGCTCAGGCCAGGTGGCGCCGCTGAAGAACGCGCTTGCGGCGAGCGCCATCAGCTGTTGGATGCAGAGCTCGTGGACGGCGAGGAACGCCTGCTGCTTGTCGCGGAAATGCTTGTAGAACACGCGCCGATCGACGCTCGCGGAAGCCGTGATGTCGGCGATGGTCGTCCCGTTGTAGCCCTTGACCGCCGCCACATCCGCGGTGGCGTAGAGGATCCGATCGCGCTGGTTGCGCGCGATCTCGCTCTTTGAGAGAGTCGAGCGCCCGCGAGGGATCGACGGCGGGGGCCGCAGCGAGATCTGGGACTCATGCGGGGAGGGGACAAGCGCGACGCTCGGCTCGAGCATGTGCCAGCGGTGCTCGCCATTGGGGTGCTCATAGCTCGAGACCCAGTCGGTGAGTTCGTCGGCGAGGGTAGTCAGATCGCGCTCGCCGCGACGCAGCAGAGGCGCCAGCACCCAACGCACGGCTCCGAGCACCACCTGAACCGGCAGGTCGGGCGTCAGCGTGTGCGCCGGCGCTCGGGCACGAGCCTGCCCGATCACCTGGGAGATCTCGTTGATCATGCGGTCGCGCTCGTCAAGCGCCCGCCAGCCCCCTGCCATCGTCGCGTCCGCGAGGAAGCCGGCGCGATCCGGGTGCTCTTCGGCGAGCTCTATGAATCTGCGAATCGCCGTCTGGACGGCTTGCTCGGGCGGCGCCGCCTCGACCGCGCGGCTGATGTCCTTGACGAGCAGTCGCGCGTGCGCGCGGTGGGTGGCCAGAAAGCAGTCGTCCTTGTCGGCGAAATACTCGTAGAAGGTCGGGCGCGACACGCCGGCGAGGGCGATCACCTGGGAGACGCTTGCGCCCGCATACCCGTGGCGGTGCGCCGCCTCGATCATGCCCGCGATCAGCCGTTCCCGCTGAGTGCTCTTGCGATCGGTCGGGCGGGGGATGTCTAGGTGAGTGCTCACTTGTCCAACCTGGTCGATGTATCCCGAACGGTAGCCGAATTGTCAGACCCGGTGGGCGGGTGGAATTGGCGGTAGGAGAGGGGTGGCGCAGATCGCGCGAGCGACGATTGCCGGGTGAGCCTGCACTCTGCTCTGCAACTCCACGGTCGCTAGTGGGTAGCTAGTGGTAATCTAGTGGGTATGGCTTTCGTAGTGGCCCGTCGCGGGGGGCGGTTCGAGATTCGTGAGTCGCTGCACACGGCGAGCGGTCCTCGCTCGCGCACGCTTGCGGGCTTCGACGTTCTGACCGAGGAGACTCTGACAGCCGCGGCGCGACGGGCGCAGCGCCCGTTTGACGTTGAGGCTGTGATTCGCTCCGGTCGCCGAGCAGGGGCACGCGTGCGAGTTCCGACCTCAGGAGCGAACCGTGCGCGCGACCGGTTCCTGGCTGGCTCAAAGCGCATGGCCAGTGCGCTCGACCAGTCCTCGCCGGTTGGCCCGCGTACAGACGCCGGCGTCGCGCTGCTCGAATTGCTGGGCTTTGCAGATGCCGTCACGGCTAGTCAGCCCCCGCGCCCGTTCGAGCCGCTTGAGTTCCCGGCATTGGCTCGACTCGCACGAGCGCAAGCCGGCCGGTAGCCGCAGAGGTCGATCGTGGGCGCCGCGCGGAGGCTGGACGGTCTCAGCTCGAGGATCGTGGCGTTGCACGAGATGCTTGATTCGATGCGCGTCCCGCACCAGTTCGGCGGGGCGATAGCGCTGGCGTGGTATCGCAGCCCGCGCGCCACCACCGACATCGATGTGAACATCACACTGACGCCACAGCAGGCCGAGCCCGTCCTTGGCGCCCTGTCCACCCTGGGTGTTGGCGTCTCCGCATCCGACCGCGCTGTGATCGCGCGTGACGGTCAGGCGCGGCTCGACTGGGAAGGGTCCTATCTGGACCTGTTCTTCGCCACCCTCGACCTGCATCTGGAGATGGCCGAGCGCTCGCGCGAGGTCGTGTTCGGCCCGGCGCGGATACCGATCCTCGCGGCGGAGCACCTGATCGTGTGCAAGGCGATCTTCGACCGGCCCAAGGACTGGGTGGACATCGAAGAGATCGTGTCCTGGGGCACCGATGTCGATCGGGCGACGGTGCTGCGCTGGATCGTCGAGCTGCTTGGAGTCGACAGTTCCCAGCACGAGCGTTTGGCTGATCTGGTTCCCACGCCGCAATCGCGGTGAGCTCCCGGCCGGAGGCCGCCGAGGCTCAGGCAGCTCACCGCGGGGACTGTTTGGAGCGGGGAGAGTGTCAAGGATTGCCTTCGGCAGGCGCTTGAAGATGCCCAACCGAGGACCCGGCGCGCGGCCTCCCGTCCGCGCGCCGGCCCTCCCTTGCCTCCACGGCAGGCAGGGTGTGTGGCCCCAGATCAAAACCGCGCCGGCGCGTGCTCCACCGGCTCCTCGAACAATCCCGGCTGAACTGTTTCGAGCTTGCGGGAGAAGAAATCCTTGAAGAACGGTCGCGAGACGATCATCAGGATCACGCCGATGATCATCCCGCCGATCCCCATCCACAAGGGCAGGGTGATGCCGAGAATCGGTTTGGAGGACACGTTTTCGGCGTGGCCGTAGAAGATCACCGCCTTGACGAACACCCCGAACAGGATCAAGCCGCCGATCAACGGGGCGAGGCCGAGCAGGATGAAGTCGCGCACGCTGTTGGTGAGCTCGTGGCGGTAGTACACGATGCAGGCGATCCCAGTGAAGCCGTAGTAGAAGCAGATCGGGAAGCCGATCGCAACGATCGAGTCTTCCAGTGCATTCGCGGACAGCAGCAGGATCACGATCGTCCACAGGATCGACACGCCACCCATCAACAGCGTGGAGAAGCTGGGGGTCAGGTAGCGCGGGTGCACCCGCCCGAACGCCTGCGGGATCGACTTCCAGTAGGCCATCGACAACGTGGTGCGGGCGGTTGGCAGGATCGTCGTTTGCGTCGACGCCGAGGCGGAGGTGAGCACGGCGATGATCAGCAGCTTGTCAAGGCCCGACCCGAGCACGGGTTTGCCGAGCGCGTTGAGCACGTCTTCGCTGTTGTTGCTCAGGAAGCCCGGCCCGTGGTAGGCCTGTCCGGCGGCGGACACGATCACATAGATCAGCACGAGCAGGATCGTGGACATCACGGCCGCCCGGCCGGGCCCCTCGTTGGGGTCTTCGGACTCCTCGTTGACCGCCACGCCGGAGTCCCAGCCCCAGTAGATGAACACCCCCAGCAGGATCCCGTCGAGCAAAGCACCGAATTTCAGGGCGAACGGGTTGAACCAACCGATCGTCGGCTCGATCGAGCCGGGCGGGTGGTTGCTGTACACCTTCACCAGGGCCACCACCGCGAACAATCCGAGGATCAGGATCTCGGCGCTCAGGAGGATCTGCTGGATGCGCGCGGACAGCTCGATCCCGCGGTAACAGATCCAGGTCATCACGGCGATCCACACGACGGCTGCAGCCATCACCGCGCCGGTGGATTCGGCGGCCGCTTCCCAGCCGAACAGCTTGAACGTGTAAATGCCGGCGATGTCGGCGAGCGAGGCCATCACGAGCACGTCGGCCAGGAAGATCGCCCAGCCGTTGACCCAGCCGGTGGCCGGGCCGAGCGCGCGGGTGGTCCAGGCGAAGGTGGTCCCGGCGTCGGGGTCGGCGCGGTTCAGGCCCCAGTAGGCGCCTGCGATCAGGAGCATGGGGATGAACGCCACCAGCAGGACCGCGGGCGCGTGCACGCCCACGCCTGTGACCGCCACGATGAAGCCGAGCGTGGCCGCCAGCGAGTAGGCAGGGGCGGTCGAGGCGACGCCGATCACGAGGTTCGAGAGGTAGCCGATCGCGTCTTTCTTCAGACCCTTGTCGACCACCTCGCCCGTCGCTTTGAGGTGAGGTTCACCTGGGGAGCTGATACTGGCCATGGCCGACACCCTCTCTGCCGCCGGTCCCCGCTGGGCGGGCGCCCGCGACGGTCAAGTTGTGATCGTTACAAGCAGTCTGAGGAAAGGCTAGGACGGCTTCGGCGCACTCTCAAGGTGCGCAACCGCCAAGAAGTCGCAAAGCTTTTATACATTCCGTACAACGGGTAGACATCTCGTTGAACGAGTAGCGCATTGATAGGTCCATCGACCCGCAGTACCGTTGTCCTAGGTGTCTATGTCAAGCGATCTTCAACAGCCGGCGTCGGCGATCGCCACGAGCGACCTGCAGGCCCAGGCCAAGCGCCACCTGTGGATGCACTTCACGCGCATGGGCGCCTATGCCGACCACGACGTGCCGGTGATCGAGCGTGGCGAGGGCTGCTACGTGTACGACACCCACGGCAAACGCTATCTCGACGGGCTCTCGGCGCTGTACTGCGTCAACCTCGGTCACGGGCGCGCCGAGTTGGGCCAGGCTGCTGCCGAGCAGGCCAAGCAGCTCGGCTTTTACACCAATTGGAGCTACGCCCACCCGCCGTCGATCGAGCTGGCGGCCCGTATCGCCGAGCTGGCGCCGGGCGATCTGAACCGCGTGTTCTTCGTGTCCGGCGGCTCGGAGGCGGTCGAGTCCGCCTGGAAGCTCGCCAAGGCCTACCACGCCGCCACCGGAGCGCCGCGCAAGCACAAGATCGTCTCACGCAACCTCGCCTACCACGGCACCTCGATGGGGGCGCTGACGGTCACCGGCCTGCCGCCCCTGCGCGAGCCGTTCGAACCGCTGACCCCTGGCGGAATCCACGTGCCGAACACCAACTCCTACCGTTGGGCCGAAGACCGCGACCCGCTGTGGGCGGCGGATGCGATCGAGGAGGCGATCCTGTTCGAGGGGCCCGACACGGTTGCCGCAGTGATCCTCGAGCCGGTCCAGAATGGCGGCGGCTGCTTCGTGCCGCAGGACGGCTACTTCCAGCGCGTGCGCGAGATCTGCGACCGCCACAACGTGCTGTTGATCTCCGATGAGGTGATCTGCGCTTGGGGCCGCCTGGGCCACTGGTTCGGCTGTGAGCGCTTTGACTACCAGCCCGACATCGTGACCACCGCCAAGGGCATGACCTCCGCCTATGCCCCGATGGGCGCCGTGATCACCTCCGATCGCGTCGCCGAGCCGTTCCTGCACGGGCAGGCGATCTTCAATCACGGCTTCACCTTCGGCGGGCACCCGATGGCGTGCGCGGTGGCGATGGCCAACATCGAGCTGATGGAGAGCGAGCAGATCAACGAGCACGTCCGCTCGCGCGAGGGCGAGTTCAGGGCGATGCTCGACGGCCTGCGCGACCTGCCGATCGTCGGCGACGTGCGCGGCGCCGGCTTCTTCCACGCGATCGAGCTCGTCAAGGACAGGGACACCAAGCAGACCTTCAACGCCGAGGAGTCCGAGGAGCTGTTGCGCGGCTTCCTCTCCAACGAGCTGTTCCGTCAGGGTCTGATCTGCCGCACCGACGACCGCGGCGACCCCGTGGTGCAGCTCTCCCCGCCGCTGATCGCCGACCGCGAGCAGTTCGAGGAGATCGAGGCGATCCTGCGTCCCGTGCTCACCGAGGCGTGGGAGCGGATCGTCCACAGGTAGGGTCCATGCTCCCCTCCCCAAACTCTCGCCGGATTGTGGATTTGGTGAGTGCGCCTTTCTTCCTGGACTCTGAGTCCATGAGTCCAAGCGGAGCGTGGTGAGGTGCTGACCGTCGAGAGCCTGGTGGCGGAGCTGGGGCTGACGCTCGCCACGGGCGAGGAAAGCGCGCAGACGAGCGTGCGCTGGGTGCACAGCACCGAGCTGCTTGACCCGACGCCCTGGCTGCGCGGTGGCGAGCTGCTGCTGACCACCGGTCTGCAGCTGATGGGCCCCAAGCCCCAGCGCGAGTTCGTGGAGCGCCTGGCCGAGCGCGAGATCGCAGGCCTCGGCTTCGGCACCGGCTTCGTGCACCGCAAGCTGCCGGCGGCGATCCTCAACACGGCCCGCAAGCGCGGCTTCCCGCTGTTCGAGGTCCCTTACGAGCTGCCGTTCATCGCGGTCACCGAGCGCGTGTTCGCGCAGTTGCTGAACGAGCGCTATGAGCTGCTGCAACGCAACATGGCCGGCGACGTGCTCGCCGAGGCGCTGACCGGCCGGCTCTATCCCGAGGAGCTGCAGGCGCGCCTGCGACCGTTCGGGATCGGGGAGAGCGCCGCCGTGCTCGCCTTCGGGCTGCGCGACCCCGGCGCTGCGGCGTCGGCGCTCGAAGCGATCCTCGAGCGCACTGGCGCCCACAGCCTCGTGGCGCTGCGCAACGGGCTGCTGTGCGCGGTGATCGACTGCGACAGTCAGACCGTTCCCGCCGCGGCGATCGTCCCGCACGAAGCGTCCACCGCGGTCAGCCCTCCTCCAAGCGACCCGATCGAGCTGGCGGGACGGCTGCGGGGCGAGCTGCAGTCACGCTTCGGCGAGGTGCGCGCCTCGGCCTCGCGGCCCGCGCCGACCCATTTGCTCAGGCGCAGCTTCCACGAGGCCCGCTGCGCGCTCGAGGCTGTGCGCCTGGCGAACGGGAGCGCCCCGGACGTCGCCTCATACAAGGACCTGGGCGCCTTCCAGCTGCTGCTCTCCCTGCAGGACGACGACGCGCTCGCCTCCTACTGCCAGAGCGTGCTCGGGCCGGTTGAATCCGACGAGGGCGAGTACGGCGACGAGCTGCTGCGATCGCTCGACGTGTTCATTGAGCACAACGGCCACTGGGAGAAGGCGGCCCAGGCGCTCTACTGCCACCGCCACACGCTGCGCTATCGCATCAAGCGCGTGGAGCAGCTGACGGGACGCGACTTCACCCACGCCCGCGACCGCATCGAGTTCTGGCTGGCGTTGCGCGGACGGGAGCTGGCGCGATGAGCTCCGATCCGGC
>DATHPT010000099.1:0-6422 GCA_035483615.1 Solirubrobacteraceae bacterium
CCAGATGGGCGACGCATGGCGGGGTGACCTGGGAGAACGCGCATCCTCACGCCGACACCGACGGGCGCCTGCACATCGTGCTCAACGGGATAGTCGAGAACCACCACGTGCTACGCGAGGAGTTGAGCGAGCTCGGAGCCGAGTTCAGCTCCGAGACCGACGCCGAGGTGGTCGCCCACCTGCTTGCCCACCTCTACCGCGACGATCTCGTGACCGCGGTGCGCGAGGCGTTGGGGCAGCTGCAGGGCCACTTCGCCTTCGTCGCGATGAGCGCTGAGCACCCGGATCTCCTGGTAGGCACGCGGCGTGAATGCCCGCTCGTGGTCGGCGTCGGCGAGGAAGAGCATTTCGTCGCCTCGGCGATCCCTGCGTTCCTGAAGGACACCCGCCGTGTGCAGGTTCTGAAGGAGGGTGAGATAGCGGTGCTCGAGCCCCACCGCGCGCGATTCATCGACGCGGCCGGCGCCCATATGCCGATGTCCCCTGTCAGCGTCGACTGGGACGACGATGTGGTCGAGAAGGGCGGTTTCGAGACGTTCATGCTCAAGGAGATTCACGAGCAGAGCACCGCGGTCGCCGACACGGTGGACGGCTGGCTCGATCGCAACGAGTCGATGCCCGACATCGGCATCGACGAGCAGCGACTGGCCAAGATTCGCCGTGTCGTGGTGCTCGGCTGCGGGACCTCCTACCACGCCGGGCTCGCCGGTCGGATCGCGCTCGAGCGCTGGGCCCGGGTTCCGGTCGAAGTGGATCTCGCCTCGGAGTTCCGCTATCGCACCCCCTTGCTCGAAGAGGATTCGCTGGTGATCGGCATCACCCAGTCCGGTGAGACCGCCGACACGCTCGCCGCGATGCGTCTCGCACGCTCCCGCGGCGCCACCGTGCTGGCGCTGACCAACGTGGCCGGCAGTCAGGCCACCCAGGACGCCGACGGAGTGCTGCTGACCCGTGCAGGCATCGAGATCGGGGTGGCGGCGACCAAGACCTTCGTCGCTCAGGTTGCGGCGCTGTATGGCTTCGCATTGCGGATGGCCCAGCTGCGAGGCTCGCTCCCAGAGGATGAGCTCGACGAGCTCTACAGCGAGTTCGCACAGCTTCCGGGGAGGCTGAACGCGACGCTCGCATCGGTGCAGCTCCCCGCCAGCCAGCTCGCCAAGCGGCTTGCAAGCAGCGAGTTCTTCCTGTTCCTCGGTCGGCTGGCCGGTCTGCCGGTCGCGCTCGAGGGAGCTTTGAAGCTCAAGGAGATCTCCTACATTCCCACCGACGCATATGCCGCCGGCGAGATGAAGCACGGGCCGATCGCGCTGCTCGGCAAGCAGACGCCGGTTGTCTGCGTGGCCACCGACCAGAGCGTTCTGGGCAAGATGCTCTCCAACGTCTCAGAGGTCAGGGCGCGTGGGGCCCAGGTGTTCGCGATTGCAAGCGAGGGCAGCAAGGAGGTTGCCGAGCACGCTGAGGAGGTCATCTACATACCTCGTACCGACGCGCTGCTGCAGACCATTCTCGCTGTGGTTCCGCTGCAACTGCTGGCCTACTACATCGCCCGTGAGCGCGGGCTGAACGTGGATCAGCCCCGCAACCTGGCCAAGACGGTGACCGTCGAGTAGAGGCGCACGTTTGGAGCTTTGCCTGCAGAGGCGCAGGGGCTCCACTCGGAGTCGTTGTCGGTAGAGGCGCACAGACTGGGTTCGGAGCCGTTGCCGGTAGAGGCGCAAGGGCTCCGCTCAGAGCCGTTGTCGTGACAGATTTGTGACCTGGCTTGACAGCCCTGTTGCATCCATGCGAGGATCCTTGCTCCGGAGATGTCCGCAGCTTGGATTGAGCCGCGGCTTTTTGAGGAGATGTCTCCTTCCGGCAATCGAAATCACGGCCAGCCGAATCACTGAGGCAAGGCACCTAATTCAAAGGAAAGGAATCCTGTGCCGGAGCCGATCGTTCCCCGCGGGATCAGCACGGAGTTGAACCAGGTCGCGCCGCATGCCGCCGGTGCAAAGCTGGCTCCGTCGCCGCTCCGCTTGAATCTGGGCGCCACGGTATGGGACGCCAGCAGCCCACTGACCCCAGTTGTCCTGAGCGAGACCGAACGCCGCTTCAAGTTCCGTGGCCTGCCCCAGGCGGTGGGCGCCGCCCGCCGCTCGCTGAGGGAGTGGGAGCGCTATTTCGAGCCCGACCTCTTCTATGACCTCTCCCTCTGCGTGAGCGAGCTGGTCACCAAAAGCGTTCAGCACGCCGCGACACCGCGAGCGGAGGAGATCGAACTGGCTGTCTCTCGCCGCGATGAGCTTGTAAGGGCCGAGGTCCTGGAGCACCGCAAGGGCGTGGTCGTCACCCAGCCTCCTGTGATGGACTCCAAAGACTGGGGCATGTTCATCGTGGATCGCGTGGCTGACAGGTGGGGCGTCGATCGACGCCTGGGAACCCTGCTGTGGTGCGAGATCGACCTCGCCACCGACGGTCGCTCACGCGACTGGCTCGTGAGCGGCAGGCGACCCTCCAGCTCGATCTAGGTCCGGCCGGCTACTGCGAGGTCTCGCCGGTCAGGCGCAGAGCCGCGTCGCGGTCTGACACCCGCAGCTTTCTCAGAGCTTCCGAGACGTGCCGTCGCACCGTCACAGGAGAGATGCCGAGCCGGTGTGCGATCTGCTTGGTGGTCATGTCGGTGCGCAGCAGCTCCAGCACCTCGGACTCCCGCTCTGAGAGGGTCACCAGATCGCCATCGGCGTCCGCGATGCGCCGCTCCCGGCCGTGTCTGCGAAACTCGGTGATCAGCCGGGCCGTCAGCACCCGGGGCAGCGGGGCCTCCCCCTCGAGCACCGCCCGCAGCGCGAATGGCAGCCGCCCCGGATCGGTGTCCTTGAGCAGATAGCCACAGGCGCCCGCCCGCAGCGCTTCGAAGAGGTCGTCGTTGGTTTCCGACACGCTCAGCATCACGATCGGCATCCCTGGCAGGGACTCTGAAAGCTCAGCGGCCGCGGCGATGCCACCGCCCGGCATGTACACGTCGAGCAGGCACAGATCGGGACGGTGCTCGAGCGCCGCCTCGATCGCGCTGCGGGCGTCGACAGCCTCGGCGACCACATTGAAGCCGCCCTCCTCGAGGGCCATACGAACGCCGAGACGCGCGGTGGCGTGATCGTCGGCGAGCACTATGCGCAGTGCCTCCGCTATGGCAGCCCGACCTCCACCACGGTGCCGGCTCCGGGACTGGAGATGATGCTCAAGCTGGCGCCGAGTATGCCGGCTCGTTCCTGCATGCTGGTCAGGCCGAGTCCCTTGCCGGCGCTCACGGCGGCCTGCACGTCGAAGCCGGTGCCGTCGTCGGCGATTCTCAGCGAACGGCCGGCGGAGCCGGCGCCGAGGCGCACGAGCACCTGCTGAGCCGAGCCATGACGGACCGCGTTGATCAGCGCCTCGTGCAGGATCCGCAGCAGCGCGTTGCGGAATTCCGCCTCCACCACCACGTTTGGATCGAGCTCGAGCTCGATCTCGACCCCGAAGCGCGAGCGGAACGACTCCACGGTGCGCTCGATCAGCTGGTCCAGAGGCACGTCCTCCGGGGCGGTCAGCACTGCGATCGTGGTGCGCGAGTCGTGCAGCGCGCGCTCGGCGGCGGACTGCAGATGGGCCACCGTGGTGGCGTCATCGCCGGTATGGCGCAGACGCTGAGAGTGACTGGCAATGAAAGCGAGCTCCTGAGCCAGGCCGTCGTGCATGTCGCGCGCCATCCGCCGCCGCTCGCCCACCGCCACACGCTGGGCCAGTTCGCTTTGAAGCGTGCGGAACTCGATCACACAACCGTAGAGAATCAGCAGGAATGCGCTCAGCTTCAAGATGTCTCCCGCATACAGTCGATCGTTAACCATCGACGGGGCGAGGAAGTAGTTGAAGTGTGCAATCCCCAGCACAGCCACGCCGGCCGCCAGCGATCTCTCCAGACCGTCACCGCTGCGGGCGGAGTGGCGGGCGAGGTCGACCGCGGCTCCGGCCGCGAGCAGCGTCACGCAAATCTGCATGTATCCAGGCAGCGGGTGTGCGTTGACCACCGTCGGTCCCGCCGCCAGCAACAGGTTGCCGGCGCTCACCATTCCCAGTGAGAGCGCGATCAAGAGATCGCGCCGTTGACGGGTCGGGCGCAGACGCTCGACGAACACGAACGCCGCCAGCGCGCTGATCAGGCTGGCCACCGTGTCGATCATCGTGTCGCCGGAGCGACTGCTCATCGTGAACGGGAACGCCTGCGAGACGACCGTGAACGACACCGCGAGCAGGACCGCCAGCAGGATCTGCCAGTGAGCGCGTATCGCGACCCTTGCCGAGGGGAGCTGAGATGTCTTGCGATCTTCGCCGGAGAGCCGGTGCGGGAGCACAGCCAAGGTGCTATCGACTGGATCGCTCATGGGCTTTCTGGCTTGTCCTTGCCGATGATGAGCTCATGGGAAGCTCAAAGCATATCCGCCCTTCACATATCCGGCGTTCACTGGCTGAACGCAAGATGAGGCGCATGGGCCATTGGGTGTCGGACCGCAACCAAGGACACTGACTAGGCCAAGCGCGGCCCCCGCCGAGACTCGGATGTCGAAGTGGGGCTCTGGGGCGATAAGCCCCGTGTGCGGCGGTTGGAACTCGACTGGACGACGAGGATCTGGGAAGGCAGCGGAACCGATGAACACACCACGTGCAGCTCTACACGTAGCAGCCGACTCAGCCGGTGATGGCGGCAGCGAGCGGGTCGACACTGTGAACGACCCCGATCCCCTAAGGCGACTCGAGGCCGAGCTGCAGAAGGCCAGCGGCGAGCGCGCAGATGGCGAGCGCCTACACGATCAGGCCTGGGGCCTGCTCGAGGAGGCCTGGGGCCTTGTCACCGAGTGCCTTGTGCTGCGCGACGGCCTGCTGGATGCCTGCCACGAGATCGAGCAGACGATGGACGGCATTCAGCGCCGTCTCGGAGCATTGCCGGCCGCGGCCGAGTCAGATGCTCAGGAGCGCCTGGCGGCCGGTGAGCAGAACGCCATCAGCGCCTCCACAGGCACCAGCGCCCTCTGATGAACGCCCTACAGGCGGCAGTCGAGATGCAGACGCCGGTCATCCCGGTGCCCGTGGTCGACCCGCCGGCCGATTCGCTCGCGCCACCCGCCTCGCCTGCGAACGCCCCGCTGCGCGCGGTTCCTCGCAAATCGGCCCATGCGCGTCGTCCGCGCATCCTGATGACGACCGAGGGGACCTACCCCTACGCCGTCGGAGGAGTCAGCTCGTGGTGCGATCTGGTGATCGGCGGATTGCCCGAGTTCGACTGGCAGATCCTGCCGATCATGGCCGGCGATCGCCGCCTGAGCGCGATCTTCGAGCTGCCCCCGCACGCAAAGTTGGCCGGGCAGATCGAACTGTGGTCGGAGGGGCTGCCGCGCCGGCGCCTGGCTCTGCGCCCCGAACGCGCCGCCAAGGACTGCCTTCCTGCCAACCTCATGCGAGCCCTGATCAGCTGGGAGGGAAGCTACGAGGACCTGCTCGAGGCCTTGCTCTGGTGCAGGCGCCGCCCCGACGCGGTGCGGGCGGCCTTCCGCCGACCCCGTGCCTGGCAGGCGTTCATCGATGCGCTCGAGGAAGTGCTCGCAGAACATCACCCCGACGCCGGCGTCGCCCCGAAGCTCGACGCCGTGGAGGCCGCGAGGCTCTATCAGACGATCTACTGGATCGCCCGTGCAGCCGGAATCCCCACGCCCGAGACCGACCTGCTGCACGTGACGGCGGCCGGCTGGGCGGCGATCCCGGCCCTGGTGCACAAGCAGCTGCATGGCACCGACATGCTGCTGACCGAGCACGGCGTGTACGTGCGCGAGGCCTACCTCGCCGCCGCCCGCAGCCCCTCCTCCCAGGGCGAGCGCTTCCTCTCGAGCCGCCTGGCCCGCGGCCTGAGCCGCGCCGCCTACGCGGCCGCCGACTTCGTCTCGCCGGTCACCGAGGCCAACGCCGCCTGGGAGCGCGGGCTCGGGGTCGACCCGAAGAAGATCCGGGTGATCCAGAACGGGATCGACGCCCCCTCCAGCTACACCGATCCTCCCGGCAACCTCAAGGTGGTCTCGGTCGGGCGGATCGATCCGCTGAAGGACGTCCAGACGATGCTGCGGGTTGCTGTGGAGGTCGGTCGCCGCGTCCCCGAGGTTCGCTTCGAGTACTGGGGCCCGCCCACCAAGGGCCAGGAGACCTATGCACGCGCCTGTGAGGAGCTGGCCCGTCAGCTCGGCGCCGAGCAGCACTTCAAATTCATGGGCAGCACCAAAGACCCGCACGGCGTCGTGCGCGACGCCGACGTGATGCTGATGACCAGCATCTCCGAGGGCCTGCCGATGTCGATCCTCGAGGCGATGGCCCAGGCGCGACCGGTGGTCGCCACAGCCGTCGGCGGGGTGCCGGAGGTC
>DATHPT010000100.1:0-3432 GCA_035483615.1 Solirubrobacteraceae bacterium
ATGCAGTTCGGGACACCCGAGCAGAAGGCGCGCTTCCTCACTGCCATGCTTCGGGGCGACGAGATCTGGTCGCAGGGCATGTCCGAGCCCGACGCCGGCTCCGACCTGGCCTCGCTGCGCACCGCGGGGGTGGAGGACGGCGACGACTTCGTGCTCAACGGTCAGAAGACGTGGAACTCGCTCGGGCATCACGCCGACTGGTGCCAGCTCTACGTGCGCACTGACCCTGCGGTGAAGAAGCACGCCGGGATCACCTGCTTCCTGGTGGACATGCGCACTCCCGGTATCGAGGCGCGGCCGATCACCACGATGACCGGTGATCACACCTTCGCCGAGCTCTATTTCACGGACGCCCGCATCCCCCGCTCGGCCATGCTTGGACCGCTGCACGGCGGCTGGACCGTGGCGATGACGACGCTGAGCTTCGAGCGCGCCGGCGTGGCCCGGCTGCACCTCTCGTTGGCCCGCCGCCTCGACGACCTGTTGTCCGACCCCCGCGCCGTCGAGGGTCGCAAGGATCCTGTGCTGCGCGACCGCCTGGCCGGTGTCTATGCGTCGATCCGCGTCATGCGCCACCTCACCGAGCGCTCGCTTGCGGACTCGTCTGATGGGGCCGGGGCACTCGGCAGCCTGGCCAAGCTCTCCTGGGCGTACTGCGACCAGGAGCTGGGGAATCTGGCCGTCGACCTCATCGGGCTCGAGGCGCTCTGTAACCACGACCGCTGGGCCGACAACTTCCTGGCCGTGCGTCAGGCCTCCATCGCGGGCGGCACGACTGAGATCAACAAGAACATCGTCGGTGAGCACGTGCTGGGGCTGCCCCGCTGAGCTCTTCAGGGGTGAGACCTTTCGTTCTCTCCCCAGCCGCTTGAACTGCCGATTTCCAACTTTGGCCCAAGAAATGGGGGCGGGGAGATTCGAGGTTGATTGCGGGGTAACCTTTTCCCTCTACTTGGCGAAATGCTGTTCAGCAAGGGGCTTCCGTGTGTGCGGACGCAAACTCAATCGGCGCTGAGGCCGGCGGATTCTGGCCCGGACCGATTCGACGAGGGCTGCTTCGAACTATAGGGATCGACGTTCGTCACCTCCGCACGTCCCGGAGCGCGCTCCCCTATGTGGTTGCCGCGCTCGCGATGTGCTTCTACCTCCCGTACGGGACATGGGCCATCTCTCATGCCCTGGGCCTGGCCAACGGTGGATCCGGCCAGATCACGGTCGTGATGCTCATCGGCGCGGTGTGCGTCACCGGCGTGATCATCGGCTTCGATGCGCTGATCATCAGTTACGTCGCTGTCAACCACAACGATTTGGACGACACTGACGCTCGGCCGATCGGAAAGCTGAGCAAGGCGATGATCGGTCTTCGCCTCGTGATAGCGGTCGTCATGGTCGGCGTCTTCACGATTCCAACATTGCTCTTCTTCTTCCAGCGGGAAACGACCGCGGACCTGGCAGGACAGAACCAGCAGGCCATCGCGAGCTACGTCGCTCACGGTCCGCCCGCTCAGATTCAGGCTCAGATCAACAAGCTGACCAATCAGGAGACGTCCGACCCCAATTCCGTCCTGGCGTTGGAGAACAGGGCGAGTGCTCTCGATAAGGCAAGCGCGAGCGACTACCAGCTTGCACTCCAAGATTCAGCGGGCAACGGTCTGACACACCTTTCAGGTTGCCCGGTCGGTGGTGACTGCTGGACTCTGCAGCAGAAGTCTCTGCAGGAGACGTCACAAGCAAATGCGCTCAGACAACAGGCGAACGCGCTCCAAGCCAGTCAGAAGGCACAACTTTCGAATGACGCTGCAGAAATCACCACGCTCACGCAGAGGCGAAACAGCGACATTCAGTCCTTCAGTCAGGCACAAAGCAACAACACGGGGTTGGGAGCGCGCACGAAGTCGCTCGTTTCGCTTGCCGTGCATGATCCGTTCGGCATCGGCCTAGCCGCCGCAATCATTCTGGCGGTAGCCACCCTGCTGGAGCTTGCTGTCCTCGGCATAAAGGTCACGGCAAGTCGAAACTCTGAGTATGAGTTGTCTGTGGCCCGTGAGGCGCGCCGAGCGCTGAAGGCACAGGCCGAGTTGGACTGGGCCGCTGATGGCATTGCCGGAGAGGCCATGACACAGGTGAGAGTCGACCCTGGTCTGCGAGAAACTGCCTTCCACACCAGACGCCGGCAACTCGAACACATGCTGCGCTCCCGCGTCGGACCGATTCCGGAGCCGTACACGCTTAGGGATTCTCCCCGAACGGAACCGGCTGAGCCACCAAGCAGGCTCGTGGATCATCAAACTGTCCGACCCATTGCACCACCAGCGCTCGCTGACCGACCCAGCAATGGACACATCGAGCAGCCAACGCTCGCTGATCAGCCGCGCGACCCATTCACTGATCAACCGAGCACGCTCGGGGATGATCCCGGTGCCGAACAGGTTGAGGAGCCGACCACGCTCGGGGATGGTCCCAGCGGCACCGAACCGGTTGAGGAGCCGAGCACCCTCGGTGTCCGTCACCTATTGGGACCCGGGCAACGAAGCGCGCTTGAGCTCCAACTCTTGACCGCTCGGGTGCCCGCCATGTCGAACGCCGGCCGTGTGACCGCTTTGGCCGTGGTCGCCGGCGTGGCGCTTGCCCTCGTTGTTTGGGGTGTGGGCTGACGCCAGCTCGCTGATAGCGGCGCGCGCGTGGCGCCGTTCCGAGCACCTGAAGTCTTGGTCCCGAGTTGGAGTGCTGATAGCCCAGCTTTTCCCTGGTTGAACGAGCCAAATCGAGGGGATCCAGCGGCCTACCTCAGGGCCTCTTCATACAGAACAACGGATATCCGCGGCTCATTGGCTCCCATAATCGACGCGCTCGATCCTCCCGCCCCCCCCCGTGCCGCGAGAACAGCGTCTGTGCCAGACTCGCCCGGCCCTAGGGCGCCGTTGCCAATGACGAGGACTGCGCCGGGCGGCGCAGCGGCGGCAAGATAACGAGAAGCGAGGAGTGCATGGCCCGAGTCCCGATTGAACAAGGGTTCTTCCGGATCCCCGACGACCCGGGCGAGCCGCCGCGGTTGCTCGGGAGCCGCTGCCCGTCCTGCGGCGAGGCGTTCTTCCCGCGTCGGCTGGTGTGCGCCCGGTGCCTGCACGAGGGCACCGAAGACATCGAGCTGTCGACAAGGGGCACGATCCACACCTGGACTTACTGCCACGTGCCCTTGTTTGGCAAGAAGGACGCCGACGTCGCCGGCTACGGCGTGGCCCAGGTCGACCTGCCCGAGGGACCGCGGGTGCAGTCGATCCTCTTCGGCGAGCCCGACGACTTCGCGATCGGCACGGAGGTCGAGATCGACCTCGAGACGCTGCGCCAGAACAAGGACGGCGACGATGTGGTGATCTACCGCTTCCGTCCCGCCCACGCCGGCGCGGCGGCCGGGCCGGGTACCGCCCCATG
>DATHPT010000101.1:0-11723 GCA_035483615.1 Solirubrobacteraceae bacterium
GAGGGGTCCTCGCGAGACCCAAGGAATTGCACCGAGTCGGCAATGATATCGATTGCGCTGCGTTTCGTGCCGTCCTGGGCATCCCACTCGCGCCACTCGAGTCTTCCGTCGATCGCCACCGGACGACCCTTTGCGAGGTAGCGGGCGGCATTCTCGCCCTGCGCGCCCCACACCGTCACGTTGAAGTAGTTGGGCTTGTCCTCCCACTCGCCGGTGCTCCCGTTCTTACGGCGCGTGTTGCACGCGACCCGCAGCTTGCACACGGAGGTGCCGCTTGGCAGCGAGCGCAGCTCGGGATCGGCGGTCAGGTTTCCGGTCATCACAACCCGGTTGATGTTGGTGGCGGCCACGGCTCTGGTTCCTTTCGCTCTGTCTTGTGTCTCGGAGTCTCGCGGTCTGCGCCGGAGGCCTGGCGCGAGTCTAGAGAGATTGGCGCCTGCTCGCCTGGGCCGCTGGGCTCGAGCCCTCGGCGAACCCCGCTCTGTGCGGACTACTTGGAGGCCTCGGCCTGATGTGAGCGAGGGGAGGTGCCGAACACCTCATCCCAGTAGGGGGCGCTGATCCCAAAGCCGCGTGTGTCGTCCTGGAAGTGGTGGCGCATGTGGCGCTCGCGAAGCACCCTCCCGACACGGGAGCGCGGACGGAAGTGATGGACGTAGTAGTGGAGCATGTCGTAGGCGAGATATCCGGCGAAGAAGCCCGCTCCGATGCCGGGGGCGTAACGTTTGCCGAACGCCAGGTACAGCACGCCGAACACAAGCGCCCCGAGCGGGATGCTCACGGCCGGGGGCATCACCAGACGCAACGGGTCGTTCGGATGCTCGTGGTGGATGCCGTGGATGATCCAGTGCATTCTGGCGCCGATTCCGTGATCGGGCTCGAAATGAAAGACGAGCCGGTGCAGCCAATACTCGAACAGCGTCCACAGCGCATACCCGACGATGAACAGGCCGAGTGTGGAGAGCGCCCCGAGGAAGGACAGCTCCCATGCTGCCAGCCCGACGATCACCGGCGCGAAGATCAGGATCGGCACGGACGGGTGCACTCGCGAGAACGCGTCCAGCAAGCGCGATTCGAACATCGGCGGCGAGGCGCGCAGCACGTCGGTCCTACGCATTTCCGGCCCGTCTCCGATCGGACGCTCGCTCACGAGTGCCCCCCAACGGTCATTGTCCCCAGCGGCTGCACGCCTCCGAGTGTATTACGCGACCGCCGGCTCCTCGGGAGTCGCGGGCTCGGTCTCCTCGCGACTATGGGTCACGCCGGAGCGCATGTCTGGCGCGTCGGGCGTGCCAGGCTTGAGCTTGTTGATGCGGAAGCGGATCACGCCATCGGCAATGTGCAGCGAACGGCTCAATTCCTCGATCAGCTCCACCTGCGAGGCGTGGAACTGCAACAGGTGATACTCGGCGGTGGTCTTGTGGTCGATCGGGTAGGCCAACGCACGCTCGCCCCACTCGTCGTGATGAACCAGCTCACCCTTCGCGGCGATCGCCTCGCGGGCGTCCGCCACGATTTTCGCGCGCTCGGGCTCCTCGGCTTGGGGGTCCAGCAACAGCACGAGATCGTATGTGGGGGCGGGCAGAGTCACAGGCGGCGGCGGATGATACCAGCGCTCGGTCGGCTACACAGTCGCCCGCTTGGCCCCGATGTCGGCCAGCTGCTCGTCGATCCAGTCGCCAGGGTCGCGCGATGTCACGATCTCAGCCAACCCGCGCGCGCGGCGAGCACGCTCCTCGGCGGGCATGTCGAGTGCCGCGTGGATCGAGTTCGCAAGCTCCTGAATGTCGAACGGGTTCACCGAAAGGGCGTACTCCCCAAGCTCCTCGTGAGCCCCGGTGTTCTCTGAGAGGATCGAGACACCGGCTCGTTCGTTGACGATCGGCCCCTCCTTCGCCACCAGGTTCATCCCGTCGAACATGGCGTTCACAAGCAGCACGTCATAGTGCTTATAGGCGGCCATCGCCTCCTCGAGGTCGTCACGCAGCTTCAGTTGGATCGGCATCCAGTCGGGCGTGCCGTGACGATGGTTGACGACCGCCACCAGCGCCTCGATGCGTTCCAGGTACTCCGCATACTCAGGCACGTCTGTGCGCGAGGGCATCAGCTGTGCCACGAAGGTCACGCGCTCGCGGAACTCGGGATGCTGATCGAGGAACAGGTCGAAGGCGGAGAAGCCTCGCAGCACGTTCTTGGAGAGGTCCGCGCGGTCCACCCGCAGGATCAGGAAGTCGCGCCGACGGCGCAGGAGCTCGCGCTCGAATTCCTCCACTCGTGCGCCACGCGCGGCCGCCAGCGCCGCTTCGTGGTCGATCGGCAGCGGATAGGCCCTCACCCACACCTCGCGTCCCTGCCAGTCCACGACACCCCGCTCGAAGTCCACCTCGAGGTCCATCAGGTCACGGCAGCACTGCAGGAAGTTGCGTCTGTAGGAGCGCGTGTGAAAACCGATGATGTCATTGGCGAGCAACCCCGCGAAGATCTCCTGTCTGATCCGCGAGGGCAATACCCGCCATGAGTCCGACTGGGTCCACGGTATGTGGATGAAGTGATGCAGGAACACATCTGGGCGCGCTCTGCGCACCAACTCGGGGAGCGTGTAGAGGTGGTAGTCGTGCACCATCACCACCGGCTCGCGCTCGTCCTCGATCTCCTCGACCACCGCCCTCGCCAGATCCTCGTTGACGACGTTGTAGCCGAACTCGAATGCCTCGATCTCCTCGCGCCTGATATCGGGGGCGTTGGAGAGGTCCCACAGGTAATGCTGGATGAACCACAGCATCGGGTTGGCAAAAACGTTGTAGAAGCGGTCGTAGGCTTCGGGGTTGCTCACCACCAGCCGCACCTGGTACTCGCCCCCAGCGGGGCTTCGCACCGGAAACGGCCTAGCTCCGTGCTCATGAGAGACCTGTGCGTCGTGCTCGTTCATCGCCGAGGCGATCCACACCGCTTCGCGGTGGGAGGCGAGCCCTGTCAGCGCGGTCACCAGTCCGCCGGACCCGCGTTGCACCTCTCCGTTGGGACCGAACGTGACCGGCCCTCGGTTGCTCACCAGCACCAGCGGCGATCGCTGTGCCGGCCAGCCGGTCATGACTGCCGCCGCTCCTGCGGATTCAAACGGCGCAAGCTCATGCCTCGCCCAGCTCGCTGAAGATCCGCAGATAGTCGCGCAGGTAGCGCGGGGTCAGGAAGTGACTGCGCACGTGCTCCTTGCCGCGTCGGCCAAGCGTCTTGCCGAGCGCCGGATCGGAAAGCAGCTCCAGCGATCGCTGAGCGCACTGCTCGACGGTCGACACGAGAAAGCCCGTCACTTCGTCCTCGACCTGCAACGGGATCCCACCGACGTTGCCGCCGATGAACGGCCGCGCCTTCCAGATCGCCTCCGAGACGGTCAACCCGAATCCCTCGCGCGTCGACTTCTGCACCACCACGTCGGCGTGCGACTGAAACGCGTTCACCTCGATCGCTCCGACATTGTTGAAGTTGTTGAGGATGTGCACGTCCGGATCGCCGTCTGCGTGGGCAATCGTCGCGTTGAAGAAGTCCCATCCCTCCGGATCGTCGCTGGCCATCGACCCGACCAGCGCCAGTTGCACGTTCGGGACCTGTTGCTTGACGATCCGATATGCGTCGATCACCCCGAGCGGGTCCTTCCAGGGATCAAAGCGCGACACCTGGCAGATGAGCGGTCGATCCACGTCGATCCCGAACTGCTCGCACACATACGAAGCATCCTCTGGCGAGAGCGCCATGTTCTTCGGCATCAGCGGGTCGATCGCCGGGGGCACGATGTTCACGTTCCCGTTCATCCCGTTCGGCACGTACTCAGCCATGTGGAAGAGACTCTGCGGATAGTCGGCTATGTAGGGCAGCAGGCGCTCGATCGTCGATCGGTTGGGGGTCGAGAGGTCGATGTGACAGCGCCACACCCATCCCTTCGCCTTCTCGGGCACCAACTGGTAGAGCCCCGCCGGCTGAGGGTCGTGCACGAGGCACACGTCCCAGCCATCTGAGAGCTCGCGTGCGTTCATCTCGTTGTACTGCTTCCAGGTGGCCCACTGCTCGTCGTCCAGATCCTGTGGATGACCCTGCAACGCGTTGTGCATCAGCTTCGTCGCGTTGAAGAACTCCTCGCGACCGTAGATCACCTGCCACTCGCAGTCCAGGCCAACATCGCGCATCAATGGAACGAGCGTGTAAAGGATCTCAGAGACCCCTCCGCCGAACGCGGTAGCCGACACGTGCACCACACGCTTGCCCTGCAACGGCTCTGCGAGCGCGCGGATTTCCTCGATCAGCTCGCGGCCACAAATGTGGGTGTAGTCGGCGAGCGACTTGTGTCCTGTGGCGACGGGCTGGAGCACGGCGAACCGCACGATACCTCGGGTTGGCACGGAAGGCCCGCCACGAGGTCTATGGTCTGGGTCGATGTTCGACGGCCGCATCTATCGCGCGGCGTTCGTGCCGCTGCTGTTCGTCCTCGTGATTGCAGGGTTCTCCCTTGGAGGAAGGCCTGCACCGCTGAGCTCGACGCTTGCTCCTGACGCCTTCAACGGCGCACGTGCGTTCAGTGGCCTGGGATCCCTCGCGAAGCGCTTTCCAGACCGAAGGCCAGGCAGCGCCGGCGACGACGCCCTCGCTGCATATATCGCGCAGACCATGCGCGAACTGGGTGGCTCCTCCGCCCACGGCGCTCCCCACGGCGGCTTTCAGGTCTCCGCCCACACCCTCCGAGCGCAGACGATCGACGGAGCTCGCACCCTCACGACAGTGATCGCCGAGCGCCCCGGCTCCACCGGGCTGAGTCCGATCGCGATAGTGGCTCACCGCGACGCGACCGCAGGTGACTCGGCGGCTGAGCTGTCCGGCACGGCCGCGCTGCTCGAGCTCGCGCGGGTGTTCTCCCAGAGCGAGGCTCGCCGCACGATCCTGCTGGTGTCCACCAGCGGCGGCAGCGGCGGCGATGCCGGCGTTGCCGACTTCGCACAACATGGCCCGCGTCCGCTCGACGCGGCGATCGTGCTCGGCGACATCGCGGGAGCCACCGCGCACAAGCCTTTCGTGCTGCCGTTCTCAGGCGCGCACGGGTACGCGCCTGAAAGCCTCCAGCGGACGCTTGACGGCGCGATCTCCCAGGAGGTTGGCACGGGCTCGGGCACGCTCAGCGCTCCTGCCCAGCTCGCGCACCTCGCCTTTCCGCTTGCCACCGGCGAAGAGGCCCCGCTGAACGCAGCAGGTGTGCCGTCCGTGCTCGTCCAGGTGAGCGGCGAGCGGGGCCCCTCGTCTGGGGAGCGGGTCGACGAAACGCGCTTGCTGAACTTCGGGAGGGCCGCGCTCGCCGCCACCTATGCGCTCGACGAAGGGCCCGATATCGCTCAGCATCCGGCATCGGATGTGCTGCTCGGGCACAGAACGCTCCCCGGCTGGACCATCAGGCTGCTCGCGCTCGCGCTGCTGCTGCCGCCCCTGCTGGTCAGCGGGGACGCGTTCGCGCGCTTGCGTCGCCGCCGCGAGCCGGTGCTGCGTTGGCTCATCTGGACGCTCACCGGCGCGCTCCCGTTCTTCACCTGTGCGCTGTTCGCGATCCTGCTTGGAGCGCTCGCGGTCGTCGCGGCCCCCAGCGGTCAGCTGTCTGCGGCGTCGCTCTCCGCGGACGGATCCGCAGCCGGGGCGGTTGCCTCCTCGGCACTTGTCCTGATCCTCACCCTGCTTGGGTGGCCTGCGCTTGTACGCCGCTTGGGCCTGCCGTTGCGTCCTACCGCCGACGGGGCAGCTCTGGCAGTGATGCTGGTGTTGATCGCGGTGTCACTGCTCGCCTGGCTCCTCAATCCCCTCGCCTGTCTGCTGATCGTGCCCGCCCTGCACCTGTGGCTGCTCGCGGTCGGCGTCGGCCGCCGGCCTGGCGCCCGCGCTCGTCTGCTCGCGCTGTCCACGATCCTGGCAGGGATCCTGCCGCTCGCGCTGCTGTTCGGCGCCTATGCCCGCGAGCTGGGGCTCGGACCGGGCGGCCTGGCAGAGAGCGTGGTGCTGGCGCTTGCCGGCGGGCGTCTGGGAGTGCCCGCAGCGCTCCTCTGGAGCGCTGCGTTTGGCTGTCTGCTCGCGGTCCTCTCGCTGGCTCCACCACCCCTTCCGGCGGTCGGTACGGGCCCGCGAGAATGGGAGGAGATCTCCACGCGTGGCCCGGCGTCCTACGCTGGACCTGGATCGTTGGGCGGCACCGAGTCGGCCCTGCGACGTTGACGGTCATGTCTCAAGCGCCGAGCAAAGAGCCACCAGTCGAAGCAGTTGAAGAGTTGTCGCTGTCGCGTCCTGGCACAACCATCGAGCTGCAGGCCCTGTCTCGTCCCCGCCGAGGCCCACGGATACCGTCGGTGCTCGCAGCGCTGCTGATCGTTGCGGGACTGCTGGTCCTGCTCGACGCTGGAGTAACGCTCGTCTGGCAGGAGCCGATCTCGGCGCTGTATGCGCAACTCAAACAGGAAAGCCTCGGCGGCGATCTGAGCGCGCTGGACCACGCCGTTCCCACACCCACCACGAAGCACACACTCGCGGGCCTGCACGAGGAGCGCCGCCGTGTCGCCTATCTGGCGGGCACGCTGCAACGCCACGCAAAGGCCGGCTCGGCAGTCGGCCGCATTCGCATACCCACGATTGGGGCGAGCTTCGTGGTGGTGAAGGGCACCGGTACCTCAGAACTCGAGAACGGTCCCGGCATCTACTCTGAAACGAACTTCCCCGGGGTGCCCGGCACGACCGCGATCGCAGGCCACCGCACCACTTATCTGGCGCCCTTCCGCCATATCGATGCGCTGCGGCGAGGACAGCCGATCGTGCTTGAGATGCCTTATGCGCGTCTCACATACAAGGTGATCGACTCGCGGGTGGTGCTGCCCACGGATGTGTCGGTGCTCGATCCCGTCGGCTACTCCCGGCTCGTGCTCTCGGCCTGCACCCCACTGTTCAGCGCGTCCCATCGGCTGATCGTGTTCGCCCGTCTGGTGTCGATGGTGGCGCTCGGCGCCGCCCGCGTATCGCAAAGCGCCGGCTCCACGGGCCAGCCGTTCAGCGAAGAAGGCCCGCTACCACCTGTGCTCAAATCCCGTCAGCGTTTGCTTGCGCCCCTCGTGTCGTAGGACCACCCCGGGCCAGCCCTCGCTCACGTGGCCGATCCAGGTGAGCGAGGTTCCGACTCGCTCACAGGCAGCGCTGACGCGATCGGCTCGCTTGCGCGGCACGCACACGCACAGCTCATAGTCTTCGCCCGCGGTTGCAGCGGCCTCCCACACAGGCACGCCAAGCTCCTGTGCAGTGCGCTGGGTCTGCTCGTCCGTGGGCAGCTGATCGAGGTCGAGCTTCAGCACCACGCCGCCGCGCTGCGCCAGATGCCGAGCGTCGCTCGCAAGCCCGTCGGAGAGATCGATCATCGCGTGGGCGCCGGCCGGCGCGATCGCGCGGCCCTCGCGCAATCTGGGCATCGGCCGGCGCGGTCTGCACCCGAGCGTGCCGGTCACTCCCACGAGGTCCCCTGGTCGTGCACCGTCGCGCCCAACCAGCTTCTGGTCACGCTCGGCCCATCCGACCACCGTCACGCTCGCGAACAGGCCCGGAGCGCTCACCACATCGCCTCCGGCGATCGTCGTGCCCGTCAGCTCCGCCAGCTCCTCGGCGCCGAGCATCAGCTCTAGCGCCTGCTGCTCGCTCACGTGCGAGGGAATCCCGAGCGCAACATACGCCTCGCCGGTTTGGGCTCCCATTGCAGCGATGTCCGAGAGCGCTCCTGCGAGGGCCTTCCAACCGATGTCGCGAAAGCTCAGGCCAGGCTCCTCGAGACGAAAGTGGACGCCCTCCACGACCGTGTCCACCGAGGTCACACACAGCTTCAGCGCTTTTACGACAGTGGCATCGTCGCCGATGCCACGCACGATTCGCCCTCCGCGTGGCTGCAACGCGGCCGCGATGGAGTCGATCAGAGAGAGCTCAGCGATGCCTGTAGACGATTCGGGCGCGGTCGAGATCGTAGGGGGAGAGCTCACAGCGAACGCGGTCTCCCGGCAGGATGCGAATACGGAAACGCCGCATCTTGCCGGCTACGTGCCCGAGCACCACGTGATCGTTGTCGAGCTTCACGCGAAACATCGCATTGGGCAGCGCCTCGATCACCTCGCCCTCGAATTCAACCTTGTCTTCCTTTGCCACGAGCTGCATCCTGTCCGGGCCGGCGCACGCTTTGGTGGCGACCCTGTGTTGAAGTGTGGACTGCCAAACTACCAGCGCTTGGACGTCAATGTTTCGGCGGTTCGGCCCCTCCGGTCCCACCGACAGGCGGCACAGGGACTTTCACGACGGGTGTGGGCGCAGGTTCGGAGTGTTCGGGCACGTGCGTGGCGGGAGCGCCCGGGCCGCTTTCACCTCTCCCGCCGTCTGACGGTTGTTCGCCGGCGGCGGTGTGGTGTTGGTTTGACGTGCCCGTGCCAGGGCTGCCCCCGCTCTTTTCGCTTTCTTCGCTTCGACCGGTTTCGTCTGTCGAGGAGCGGCCGGTCGTTGCGAACTTGCCGAAGAACGGCTGGTAGGAGAGCGGTTCGGTTGCTGAGGGGAACTGCAGGCACTGCTGACCTTCGGTGACCGCGGCCATGTAAGCGTGCCATATTTCGGCAGGCAGGTAGCCACCCTGCTGGGGCTCCCCGTGGACGTCTGTCATCGGCACGAGTTTGTTCGGATAGCCCATCCACACCGCGGTGGAGTAATTGGGCATGTAACCGTCGAGCCAGGCGTCGACGAGATTGCTGGTGGTGCCGGTCTTGGCGGCGGTGGGACAGTTGATGGCCGATCGTCCCGCGGTCCCGCTGAGAACGTTCTGATGGAGGATTTCCGTCTCCTCGGCAGTTACGCCATTTGACAATACCTTCACCCGGTGAGGCTTGCCCCAGTGAGTGTCCGTGTGACCGTCGGGAAACACCACCTTCGTGATCGCGATTGGTGTGTTGCGCCAGCCGCCGTCGGCGAAAGTCGCGTACACGTCGGCCATTTCAAGAGGGCTCACTCCCACCGTCAGGCCGCCAAGGGCCTCGGCCGGGTAACTGTGAAGGTGCTCACGCACCCCCAGCTTGTAGGCCATCTGGGTAACCGTTTCCTCGCCGAGATCCGCAGCCAGTTGCGCATAGACGGTGTTGTCCGAGGCGAGCGTCGCTGCGACGAGGTTGATCGATTTGCCCGAGGAGGTGTTCTCGAAGGTTTTCACTTCATAGGTCGGATAGCCAGGCAGCCAGCCGGGAGAAAGGGTGTGGGACACGTAATAGGTGCTGTTGGGGTCGACCCCTCGGGAGAGGGCATCGGCGAGCACGATTGCCTTGAACGTGGAGCCCGGTTGACGATGGCCCTGGGAGGCGAGGTTGTACTGAGACTGGTCGTAGCCCTCTGACTCCGCCATCGCGTCGATGTAACCGTTGTGCGGATGGATCGTCACGATCGCCGACGCCGGATCGCCAGGCTCGTCGAGCACGTGCGCGATCGCGTTGCGCGCCTGGCGCTGCATGTTCAGATTGATCGTCGTGTACACCTTCAGGCCGCCCTGCTCGACCGTGTTCAGACCGTAGCGTTTGACGAGCTGTTTGCGCACGTATTCAAAGAAGAAGCTCTCTTGGCGGCGCGTGTAGTAGTCGCCGTGCTTCACTCCCAGCGGCGCAGCCTGTGCGGTGGCGGCCCTGGCGTGGGAGATGTAGTGCAGTTCGGCCATCTTGGCCAGCACCTCGTTGCGGCGTTTGCGGGCCGCAGTGGGGTACAGAAAGGGGTTGTACTGCGACGGGGCCTGCGGCAGGCCCGCGAGCAGCGCGGCCTGTTGCAGGTCGAGCTGACGGGCGCTCTCGTTGAAGAAGATGCGGGCGCCGGCCTGGACCCCCAGGGCAGTCTGACCGCCGACCGTGCCGTAGGCGACGCTGTTGAGGTAGTCGGTCAGGATCGAGCGCTTGCTGTGGTGTTTGTTGTATTCGATCGCGAGCTTTGCCTCGTCGATCTTCTGCTTGAAGGAGTGGGTGTCACTGCCGAGGTACAGATTGCGCATCAGCTGCATCGTGATCGTGGAGGCGCCCTGCAGCGTCTGACCATGTAGCGCGTCCTTGACCGCCGAGCGGAATATTCCGGTCAGATCCACCCCGTTGTTCTTGTAGAAGCGCTGGTCCTCGATCGCGACCGTCGCATCGCGCAGCATGGTTGGCATCTGTGAGCTGGTGATCGGCGAGCGCAGCACGTCGGACTGGATGAAGCCCAGGCGTGTGCCGTTGGCTGCGAACACCTGCGAAGAGGCGCCCGCGAGCTTCGGCGCGAGCGAATCGAGGCTCGGGGCCGACTGGGCGACCGACAGGACGTACCCGACGGCCACGATCACGCCCAGAAGAACAGCTCCGGCGACTCCGCTGAGGCCGATGAACACGATCCGTGACGGTCCAGAGCGCTTGCGCCGCCTGCGGCGTTGTCGTGCTTGTCTTGACATCTCTCGTGCGCCCCCGACTGTGACTGTACCGTCTCGCAGTGTGATTTCCTGCCTATAGCGTGGGGGAAGCACGCAATCCTTGCGCCACTCTTCAGATGAGCTCCGACACCGCCGAGCCGGCCATCGCGGACCGCCCCAACGATCTCGCCATCGCGACGAGCCCTGTCGCGACCCGTGTACGCGATGCCGAGCGAATCGTCGCTGTGCGCGACGTCTGGCGGGCGTTGTGGAGCTCGCGTCTGCTGGTATGGATCGCCGGATCCGGGGCTGTGGCCGCGCTCGGCTTCGGACCGGTGCGCCATGCCTTCAATCCGCCTGGGATCACACGCGGATTCGGGGCGCTTGGCAACTTGCTTGCGGCGCCCGCGGCGCGCTGGGACGCCGCCTGGTATCTGGTGATCGCCCACTATGGCTACCGTCCCGAGCTTGGGTCGTTGACCGCTTCGCGCACAGCGTTCTTCCCGCTCTATCCGCTGGGCGTCCGTGCGCTTGGGGGTCTCGGTCTAGCGCCTGTGATCGCGGGGGTGGCGCTATCGGTCGCGGCGTTTGCCGTCGGGCTGTACTGCCTGCATCGGCTGACGGCGCTTGAAGCATCGCGTCTGCGCCTGTCTGCGGGCGGCGAGATAGCGCGCTTGACGGTGCTGTTGAGCGCCTTCGCGCCGATGGCGTTCTATTTCTCGGCGGCCTACAGCGAGTCGCTGTACCTGGCGCTGTCGGTGGGCTTGTTTCTGTGCGCTCGCCGCGGGCAGTGGGGGAGCGCCGCGATGCTCGGAGCGCTGGCGAGCGCCACTCGCAGCAACGGCGTGGTGCTGATTGTGCCGATGGCGATGCTCTATCTGTACGGACCGCGTGAGGATCGCGCCCCGGACCGGCTGCTCGGGGAAGCGCTGCTGATTCCTGGCAAACGCCCGTCCGTGCTCTCGCTCCGGCGCGCGCTGCGCCCGCGCTACCGGATGCGCCGCGATGCGCTGTGGCTCGCGCTTGTGCCGGTGGGGCTCGGCCTGTACATGGGCCACCTGGCGCTCGTCGGAGGGGACGCGCTCGCGCCGTTTCACGCAGAGGCGATCTGGAGCCGGCATTTCGCCGGACCATATGGCGGCGTCTGGGACGGGGCGAGGGCGGCGTTCGACGGGCTGCGCCAGCTGCTCTCCTTCCAGCGCCACCACGTCTACTATCCCGCGGCCGGTGGCAGCCCGTTCATCGACGCCGGGCACAACCTGCTGCTGTTCGCGTTTCT
>DATHPT010000102.1:0-3964 GCA_035483615.1 Solirubrobacteraceae bacterium
AGTAGCCGCGCAGGCCGCCGGCGAGGTCCTGGGCGTCGATCGCAAGCGCCGAGCAGCGCTCGGCGAAGCCGTCGAGCTCGGGGTCGATCCCGGCATTGGCCTGCAGCCGCGCGGCGGCCTGGGCGAGCAGAGACGCGCCGCCCAATCCCTCGGAGGACTCGGGCGCGAGCGCGTCCGCGGCCATTCCGGCGCCCGCGTGCAGCACATCCAGCTTGCGCAGGCGCTCGCGGCTGCGCAGAAGCTGCTCGTGCTCCTGCTCGTTGGGCTCGGCGGAGTCGATCTCCTCGAGCTCGTGCTCGAGCAGCCCCAGCTCGCGCTCGCGCGCCTCCCCGAGCTCGCCCAGGCGCTCGAGCTCGGACTCGAGCCGGCGGGTCTCGCGATAGGAGGCTGCGCACTGCTCGAGCTGAAGGGCGTGCTCGGGCCCGCAGACCTCGTCGAGCATCTGCAGCTGGGCGCCGGCGAGCACCAGCTTGCGGTGCTCGTGCTGTCCGTAGAAGGAGATCAGCCGCGATCCCAGCTCGCGCAGATCACCGACGGTCGCCGAGCGGCCGTTGAGGTAGGCGCGGGTGCGCCCGTCGCTGCCGACCCGGCGCGCCAGAATCAGGTCTACAGGCTCCTCTTCGCCCTCGGTGCGCACGTTCTCCGGCAGCAGCAGCCCGATCTCCTTGCGCAGTCGCTCGGGCACCGCGAAGACGCCCTCGACATAGGCCTCCTGTGCGCCGGGGCGCACGATCCCAGTGCGCGAGCGGCCGCCCATCAGCAGGTCGAGGGCGTGGGCGAGCACCGTCTTGCCGGCGCCCGTCTCGCCCGTGAGCACGTTCAGGCCGGGCGCGAAGCTGAGCTCGGCTTGCTCGATCAGCAGCAGATTTTCGACACGCAACTCGCAGAGCACGCCGACAGGTGTACCAGTGGACACCGACGGATCGCCTATCCAGTCGTGGGCGAGACCGGTCGATAATCTGAGGGCAATCGTCGAGGAGCCGTCCGAGACGGCGACCTGACGCCTCCTTCCAGCACGTCGATCGGCATGGCCGCCAGAGACTCCCAGAACCAGATTCGCGCCCCACGGACGCCCAGCGACTGCCTCTCCCGCGCCGAGCTGTCGGCGCGTCTGGACGAGGAGGTGGGCCGCGCCGAGCGCCACCACACCCCGCTCAGCTGCCTGCTCGTGAGCCTCGACCACGTGGAGCAGCTGGCGCGCACCCATGGGGAGCAGCTGCCCGGGCAGGCGCTTGCCTATCTGGGGGCCGCGCTCGGCCGTGAGCTGCGCCGCTTCGACCGGGTGGGGCATGCCGCGGAGGGCGAGCTCCTGGTGGTGCTGCCCGGCGCGGACGAGCGGCGCGGGGAGATCGTCGCGCGGCGCGCGCTCGGCCGCTTGCACGCCGTCAAGGTCGAGCTCGACGGCCAGCGCCGCTCGCTGCAGATATCGATGGGGATAGCCGCCTGGAGCAAGGGCCTGAGCGCTGAGCAACTGCTGGCCCAGACACGTCTTGCGGCCCAGCGCCGCGATCCAGCCGAGCTCCAGCCGGAAGGGCGCTCCGAGCGACCCGCAGAGGACGCCGGCGAGCTGCCGTCGCCCAGACGTTCATAATCCCACGCCGTGCTCTCCGGGTCCGAGCTGTGGCTGCTGCGCCTGATGGCCGATCGAGGCCTGGCGCTGCTGGACGCCTCGACGCTGTTGATGGTGGTCGAGGAGCGGGGCGAGCTGCGGGTCGCCGCCTCCAGTGGCCGGGTCTCGGTGCGCGTGCGGGTGCTGCCGCTGGAGGGCAGCGCGCTCGGCGCACTGTACGGCGCCGGCAAGGCGCTGTCGCTCGATCGCCCGCGTGGCCAGGAAGCGACCTGGTTGCACGAGCTCGGCCTCGAAGCCCGCGCGGTGCTGGTCGAGCCGTTCAGCCTGGACGGGCAGAGCGGCGGCCTTGTGATCGCGGCGCGCGAGGACGGCGGCTTCCGCGAGCCCGACCGGCGCGCGCTGAACGCGTTCGCCGCGAGCGTCGCGCAGCGGCTCGCCGCCGAGCGCTCGGTGGAGATCGAGCGGCTGCGCTTCGGCATGGAGGCCCGCGAGCGCGAGCGCACACGCTGGGCCCGAGAGATCCACGACGAAACCGTGCAGGGCCTGGGAGCGCTGCGACTGCAGCTCGCCAACGCTCGCGACCTCGGCGATCAGGCGGCGCTGAGCACCGCTGTCGACACGGTGCTCGAGGGTCTTGGGCAGGAGATCGACGGGCTGCGCCACCTGATCACCGAGCTTCGCCCCGCCGCCCTCGATGACTTCGGCCTGGTGCCGGCGCTGGAAGCGCTCGCCCGCCGCGCCCAGGCGATGGATGGTCTTGAGATCCGCACCGAGATCGAGCTCGCCGACGACGAGCGGCGCTTGGATGCAGAGCTCGAGAGCACCCTCTATCGCGTTGTGCAGGAGGCGTTGACCAACGTCAGCCGCCACGCGAAAGCCACCAGCGCGGTGATCAGCGTGAGCGAGCGCGACGGCAGGGTGACGGCTGCCGTGACCGACGACGGCGAGGGGCTGCCTCAGGACGGGGCCGCCAGGCAGCGCTCGCCAGAGGACGAACTGAAGGGCGGCTTCGGCGTGTCGGGCATGCGTGAACGCGCGGAGCTGGTGGGCGGTGAGCTCGAGCTCGTGCCGGCGCCCGGTGGCGGCGCCACCATGCGCCTGACGGTGCCCCTGGCCGGGCGCCCGTCGTCTGATTGAGCGCCCGCGCCTGCCTGTGGGCGACCTTCGTGATGGGAGCGTCCCCTCCCCTTCAAGGAAGACATAGCCGCATGCGGCTATGTCCCGTACGGTGCATGCACCGTACGGCCGGGTCGCACATGTGCGACCCGGAACCAGGCCGTGCATGCACGGCCTGGCCAGCCGGCGCATGCGCCGGCTGGAACAGCAGACGTCAGCTACTCCACGAGACCGAGCTTGCGGGCGTAGGCGGTGATCTCCGCCCGCGAGGAGAACCCCAGCTTCTCGATCGCCCGCGCGCGGTAGGTCTTGACGGTGCGCTCGGCGACGTGCAGCTGCTCGGCGATCTCCGGGTTGGTGAAGCCGAGCGCGATCAGCCGCACCACCTCGCGCTCGCGCTCGCTGAGCGCGACCCCGTCCTGGGGGTCCCCTTCGCCGGTCACCATCAGCGCCCCGAGCCGCGGGTGCAGATAGTTCTGCCCGGCCACCGCTAGGCGGAAGGCCTGCAGCAGCTCAGACGGCTCGGCCTCCTTGAGCACATAGCTGCGCGCGCCGGCCCGCAGCGCCTGGCGCGCGTACTCGGGGTCCTCGCGCATGGTCAGGATCGCCACCGCCAAGGTCGGATGGGCCACGAAGCAGGTCGGCAGCGCCGCGAGGCTCGAGCCGCCCGGCATCGTCAGATCGAGCGTCAGCAGATCAGGCTTGAACTCCCTGACGGCACGGATCGTCGACGGCACGTCAGCGGCCTCCGCGATCACCCTGAACTCGCCGGTCTCGCGCTCGAGCACAGCACGAATGCCGTCGCGTACGACCGTGTGGTCGTCGGCGATGATCACGTCGATGGGCCGGTCGACCCCGGGAGCTTCAGCTGCCATCAGCCGCTAACCGTAGCGACTTCACGGACGGCTTCGCGGGCCAGTGCCCGCCTGCGCATAATCCGCAAGCGCTCAGGCTCTGGCCCCTCGCCGTGGCCGAAAGATGGCTTCCGCACGGCTTCCACATGGTTCCCACACGGCTTCCGCATTGGCTTCTCGCATGGCTTTCCGGACGGCTTCCACATGGCTTCCACATGGCTTCCACATGGCTTCCGGCCCATTTGGGACTACACGTGCCGGCACCTTTGGGACGACAAGATCGGCACCCCCTGCCCGACAGACACGCGACCTTCGGGACGCCATCATTCCCTGTGTGATGTCACAGCTCTCTCATCACAGCCTCCAGGAGCGCCCCTGCAACACCGGCTGCCGGCTTGCGAGAGGCATAAGCACAGACGTCCCG
>DATHPT010000103.1:0-3358 GCA_035483615.1 Solirubrobacteraceae bacterium
ACAAGTGGTTCTATCTTGAGCGAAATCGCGCTTGGGCGCTACTCAGCAACCTACGATTGAGTACGCTCATGTTCCTCGCGCCGCTGCTCCTGGCGACCGAGGCGGTGGTTGTGTGGCGCGCGTTTTCCGAGGGCTGGCTTAGAGAAAAGGCGCGGGCGTGGGCCTCGTTGCTCAAGCGACTGCCCCAGCTCTTGGACTGGCGGCGCTCAGTACAGAAGTCTCGGCGTGTTTCCGACTATTGGGTTTTGCAGATGTTCTCGGCCGGCGTCGATACTCCGCTGCTCGACGCCGGTCCGCCGAGCTGGGCGAACCGGGCCGTCGAGCGCTACCGCAGGGTGGTGCTCGGCCTGCTCGAGCCGTCGGCGGGCGAGCCTAGCCGTAGTAGCGCGCGACGACGAGCAGCTGGCTGAAGATGTCGTGGGCCAAGAAGAGGACGACGATCGCGGCGCCGGTCGGCGGGCCCCAGCGCCGGCCCGCTCCGCGAGCCGCCAGAGCGACCCCCAGGCCCATCAGGGGCAATAGCGGAAGCAGGTACCGCGGTTCAGCAAAGACGCCTTCGCTCGACGTGTAGAGGTTCGACGCGATTCCGATGAGCAACAGCAGGCCGAGGGCGATCGTGCAGTAGACGATCGCCTCGGCGGCGCGCAGGCGCAACGCAGCCCGCCCGGCGGCGAGCGCTCGTGCGCAGAGCAGGGCCATTGCCGCTGCGGCCACCAGCGCCACGTTGTCTACCCATGTGGGAAACGAGGTGTCGAGCCATCCGTAGTAGCCCACCCCCCGATCGAACCAGAGTCGACGCGTGGTCGAGAGTCCCGGGAAGTAGTCGGTCATCCCCGGCAGGCGCGGAAGGTAGAGCTGCCACACGTAGCTGATCTTGTCGAGGATCGACCCGTGCGCGCTTTTAAAGGTGAGGGTGCTCGACACGACTCCGAGCACGGGGTGCCCGGAGAGCAGGTTGTAGAAGACATAGAGGAGTACCGGGGTCGCGGCGATCGCCAGGGCGATGCCGAGGGATGGGTACGCGCCGTGACCACGGGATCGCGAGCTTCGGATCGCAAGGACAACCAGTCCAAGGACGATCCCCGGGGCGAGCCCGATGAAGTTGAGACTGGTCAGAAAGCCGACCGCGATCATCGCTCCGATAGCGATCGTCAGCCTCGGTGTGAGCCCTCGACGGAACGCCCGTGCGAGCGCATAGAGGATGGCCGCGGATATCCCAACGAGCATCGAGCCGGGGTTGACGGCCCCGCCGATGAAACCGAGCAGCGGTGCCAACGCTACCGCGAGCGCGCCGACCGTCCACGCCCACGGCGTCCCGGGGAGGGCCTCGCGAATGAACAGGAAGGTGAACAGCGCGGCAACGCCTGCAAGCAGGGCGCTCAGCAACCGCATCAGCTCGAGCTGATCGAGCAGCGTCCCGGTCGAGGCCAGCCCGTAGGGGACCGTCTCCAGCAGGTAATAGAGCGGCGGATCGGAGTAGGAGCCGCCCACGCCGCCTTCTCCGTGGCGAGATGGGTGGGCAGCGAGATCTTCGTTTAGGTGTCGCTGTTCTGCGTCTGTGGAGATCGGGTGGTGTTCGGGGCTCTGGCGAACTTCGTGTTGATGGACGTCGCTCAACACGGTTCGCTCCTCCTGCGAGTAAGTCGATTTGTTCGATGTGGGCATGCTGGCGTTCTCGGCGAGCTGCTGCGTGTACGCGAAATGAGTGGGCTCGTCCGGGACCTGAAAGGGTGGCATCAGAATCGACCAGCACGCTGCGCTGAGGCAGGCCACGGCCGCGCAGATCCAGGCGGCACGGGGGATCTGCCGCAGAGCCTCGCGCATCATCGCAGCTCCTTCAAGGTGAGCCGTGCTGTGAGGATCACGACCGTGAGCGTGAGCGCGATCGCCAGGATCACGCTCCAGGCGCCGCTCGGGGCGTGACCGAGGCCCATGCGGTAGGTGACCGAGGACGCGAGCGACCACCAGGATTTCGGGCCCGGACGCAGGTATTCCATCTGGAGTTCCACGTTTTGCAGCGGACTTGGACTGTGCGGCGCCGGGATCTTCGGCTTCCCGTAGAACCGTAGGGATTCGCCCGTCGGCTGGACCGTGGTGCAGACCTGCACGCCGGTGACCGCGCCGGTCAAGCTTTTCACATGTACGGTGACGTTCGGAGTCGCTCCCTTGCCGGCGACCTGTCCTGCTTCTCTGAGGACGCGCGAGCCGCTCAGGATCCTGACTTTCACCGCGGGGCTGATGCTGGTGCCTTCGATCCCAATGCGGATCGCCGACGTGCCTCGCGGAATCGCTCTGGCGAGCTGGCAGGTGCTCATGTAACCCTTTTCCAGTTCGATGTACCGTTCCGTCGAGATCGAGTTGGAGCCGGCCACCACGAGTGGCGAGTGCGATAGGACGATCGCCACCGCGACCACTATCGACGCCAGCCCGGCGGTGAGGACGATCATCACGCGTGGCATCATTGGCGAGGCTCTGTATCGAGGGAGCGTGAGGTTGTCAAGCTCGTGGTGGTATAGAGACATGGAATGTCTCCGACTATGCCAACTCGAGCTCGCTGGGAGGTGCTCTCCGGTGGTCTGTCCTCCGGACCCACCCTCGAGGGCCGTGACGCTTGAAGTATGGGCGGATGGCGAGACCGTAGACTGCGGCGAACATGCCCCGCTTCCGCGACCCCCAGGACCCAGACTTCGTGCGCATGAACTCGTCGGTCGGCTTCGACCGGCGCCTGTGGCCGCAGGACATCGCCCAGTCGCGCGCCCACGCGGCGATGCTCGGGGCGCGCGGGATCATCTCCGAGGAGGATCGCGACGTGCTGCTACGCGGGCTCGAGGAGATCGAGCGCGAGTTCGAGCAGGGCCATTTCCTGTTCGCGTCCGGCGACGAAGACATCCACATGGCGATTGAGCGCCATCTGACGGAGCTGGTGGGAGCGGTAGGCGGGAAGTTGCACACGGCGCGCTCGCGCAACGACCAGGTAGCGACGGACATCGCCATGTATACAAGGGAGCACGCGCGGTACGCCGTGGAGGCGCTGGGCGGGCTGATGGCGGCGCTCGTCGAGCGGGCAGAGCAGCACCTCGATTGGCGGATGCCGGGCTATACGCACCTGCAGCGCGCCCAGCCCGTCTACCTGAGTCACCATCTGCTCGCCTACTTCTGGATGCTCTCCCGCGACCGCGAGCGGTTTGCGTTCGCAGAGCGCCAGTGCGCTCGTCTGCCGCTTGGAGCGGGCGCGCTCGCCGGTGTGAACTTCGATACGGACAGGGAGATGGTGGCGCGCGAGCTCGGCTTCGAGGAGCCCGCGCCGAACTCGATCGACGCCGTCTCAAACCGCGACTTCGTGCTCGACTACCTGAAT
>DATHPT010000104.1:0-2253 GCA_035483615.1 Solirubrobacteraceae bacterium
CATCATCAGCTCCACTATCCCGCGCGAGCTGGTCGTCTATGCCCAGACCCCGCAGGGCGCTCGCTACTCGCTGCTCAAGCGCGCCTTTGACGAGGCCATCGAGGACGGGTTCGTCGGCACCGACGAGGCGAGCCTGCTCGAGCGCGCCGGCGTCCAGGTAGCGGTTGTGCCGGGATCGACACGGAACTTCAAGATCACCCAGCCGGGCGACCTCGAACTGGCAGAGTTTTACCTGGGAGGAGCCCAATGAGCAAGCGCCCGAGCATGAGAATTGGATATGGCTTTGATTCGCACGCCTTCAAGCCCGGCGTTCCGCTGGTCATCGGCGGCCTGAAGATCGAGCACCACGAGGGCCTCGCCGGCCACTCCGACGGCGACGTGTTGCTGCACGCCATCACCGACTGCCTTCTGGGCGCGGTCTCCGCCGGCGACATCGGCACCTTCTTCCCGCCCAGCGATCCGCGCTGGAAGAACGCGGACTCGACGATCTTCCTCAAGACGGCGCTCGAGGAGATCGCGATGGCCGGCTACGAGATCGTCAATATTGATACCGTGCTGGTTCTCGCTGCCCCCAAGATCGGGCCCATCGCCGGCGAGCTGCGCGAGCGCGTCGCCGAGCTGCTGCACCTGAATCCCCGCGAGGTCGGCATCAAGGCCAAGACGCCCGAGGGACTCAACCAGGATCACGTGGCCGTCGCCCACGCCACGGTGCTGCTGCAGAGCATCGAGGCTCCCGATCCGCTGGCCCGCATGACCGCAACCGCCGAGGCTGACGCCGATGCGTCGGTGATCGACGGGGTGGTCGAAAGCCTGGTCACCGGAAGGCGCGACACCTCGGCGCTGGGACGCAAGGTGCCCAGCTTCGATACGGACGACCTGACCTAACAACCAATGTGCGTAGCACGAGAACGGCGGAGCTTCCAGGTTCCGCCGTTCTTCATGGAGCTGCGAGCAGCCGCAACAACGACAACCACGATCAACCGAAACGACCTGCAACACCCAGAGGATGCGAAGAATGGCGATGATTACGACCGTGCAGCAGCATATTCTGCAACGGCAGCAAGGCATCAGTGACGCGAGTGGAACCTTTAGTTGGCTGTTGAGCGGGATCACCCTCGCGACCAAGATGATCGAGGCCAAGATCCGGCTGGCCGGGCTCAGCAACGTGCTCGGCGCTCACGGGGCGACCAACGTCCAGGGCGAGCAGCAGCAGAAGCTCGACGTCTACTCCAACGAGGCCCTGATGCACTGCCTCGGTCTGCGTGACTCCGTCGCCGCCCTGGTCAGCGAAGAGGATGAGGAGCCGGTGACCTTCGACCGCGGAGCCGGTTTTAGCACCGAGTCCGGCAAGTACATCATCGTCTTCGATCCGCTCGACGGCTCCTCGAACATCGACGTTAACGTCAACGTCGGCACCATCTTCAGCATCCTCAAGCGAGACCCGAAGACCTCGATCGACGCCTCCATCCTGCGCCCGGGATACACCCAGGTCGCGGCGGGCTACGTGGTCTACGGCCCCTCTACCGTGCTTGTGTACACCACCGGCGACGGCGTCCACAGCTTCACGCTGGACCCCACCATCGGCGCCTTCGTGCTCAGCGACGAGCGCATGCGCATGCCGGAGCAGGGAAGCTACTACAGCACCAACGAGGCCAACGCCGCCACCTGGCCGGAGGAGTACCGCACCTACATCGATCTGCTGCGCACCGGCGGTCTCGGCCGCGAGTACAGCTCGCGCTACATCGGCAGCCTGGTTGCGGACTTCCACCGCACCCTGCTCAAGGGCGGCGTCTTCCTCTACCCGCCCACGCTCAAGCAGCCCAAAGGCAAGCTGCGCCTGCTCTACGAGGCCAATCCGCTGGCCTTCATCGCCGAGCAGGCGGGCGGCATGGCCGTCGGCCACTCCGGCCGCATCCTGGACATCGTGCCCGAGGGCATCCATCAGCGCACGCCGTTCATGGTGGGCAGCCGCCGCGAGATGGAGGCTCTGACCAAGGTGCTGGGGCAGTGAGCCAGGCTGTGATCCAAGCTGTAATTCAGGAGACGCACACAATGGCGCCGCCAACCTTCGAGGCCGTGGTCACCGACATTCGACTGGAGTCGCGTGTCGGTGGCCAGGCCCGCTGGCAGATCGCGCTCGACCGGACGCTGTTCTCGGCATCCCGCGCGGCAGGAGTGCTGGAGGCGGTTGCACGGAGTGGCGCGAAGTTGGTGGTCCCTGTACTTGGTGTGGTGATGGATGCTGCGGGCGAG
>DATHPT010000105.1:0-2098 GCA_035483615.1 Solirubrobacteraceae bacterium
TGGGCGTTGAAGCGGCGGTGGATCTGACTGCTGAGCACGTGACGCATCGATGCGACGAACGCGAGAATGGCAATGTCGAGTGCCTCAGGCTCGAGAGCAACCGCAGCTGCAGCGGACTTAGCCCAGCGCACGCTCTGAGCGGCGCTCATGTTGACTAGCTCACGGTAGCTCTCAGCCGGCGTGCTTGGTGGCGCCTCGTTTACCGCGCTCGACAAAAGCGCCGGCGTACTGTCAGCCTTCCTATTCCGAACGCGCGGCTCGATGTGCGGCAAATCCGCCGAAAGCTCCGGAGCGGCGGGACTCGGCTTGGCCTGATGGCCAGCGCTCAGACCGCTAGCCGGTCGATCTGGGTCGGGGCTCACCCGTCTACTCGCTCCATCAGCGAGACCACGCTCCCAATGAGGCTGGCTCAGATCCTCGAGATAGCGTCCTCCTCGATCAGCTTGCCTTGCCGCATGCAGGGCCAAACGCTGCTCGTCCACCCGCAACGGAAGCGTACGTGCGACAAACGGCGCCTGGCGGCCGTCCGGCGTAACCCAGCTCGCGATCGCATGGTGCCTTGGGAGACGCAAGCGCACATCGGGACGTCCCAGCGCCGACAGGTTTCGGACGCCTGGACGCACCGTGTCGGAGAACTCGGCCATCAACAGGCTCGCAGCCCGGCGGGCGTCCTCTGTGGACGCAGTCGCGAAGTACACTCGGTGGGCAAACAGCGCGTCGAGTTGGGCACGCACGTCGCGGTCGGTCCACTGCGCGTCCGTCTGCCAACAGGCGACCGTCTCAAGGCCGGCGGACCGCTTCAACGCCATCGTTTCGGCGAATCCGCGGTTCAACACGAGCGGCGCCTCATCGACCTTCAAAGCTACCGCGGTCCGCTCTCCTGGCGCGACGCCATCCTGACGACGGGCAAGCGCCGCATCGAGCATCCCCACGAGCAGTTGCATCAGCACGCTTGTGTTGCCTGCCCCCATAGCGCCGAGCGCCCCCCGTACCACAAGGACCTCTCCCGTTTCGATCAGCTGATCGAAGCTCACCCTCAGTGAGTCATTCAGCAACACACGCTTGATCGACGGCGAGTTGAGTAGCCGGGCGAGCTTGTTCACAGGTGCGTCGAGCTTCGCGGTAGTCGTTCCGCGGGCGTCTGCGAGCTGGGCTGACAGCTCACCTGTGAAGAACTCGGAGATCTCCTTGAACTCCGGCAGTGCGCGCAGGCGCCCAGCCACGCGAGATCGGTAGGCGTATCCCTCCTCTCCAACCGACAGCAGTCGTGCCGCATCCCACAGGGTGCTCGCACGGTCATACGCAAGCACTGCGATGATCGCGTTGCGCAGGTAGCGATCAGAGGACGCTCTGATGTCTCCATCTGTAAATAGATGCTTGAGCGCGGAGACGACGTAGTCGGCAATCGTGTCTGCTGGAGCATCGACCGCCAAGGGGTTGAAGCCGCATGTGGGACGCGAGAAGTCAAGCAGTGTGCAGGTGCGCTCCTGAGGCACGAGGCTGACGGCGGCCTCGGCGGCATCTCCCTTGGGATCCAGCACAATCACAGCACAGCGCTCGCGGCGCAGGTCCTCCGCGACCGTTGCCACCAGGTAGCTCGACTTGCCCTGATCGACCGTGCCCGGCACGGCCGTGTTCTGACGACGCATCTGAGCATGGATCGAGACTGGCCCAAGGTCATCGCGCAATGTGCCCATCCCGTCGCTCGGACGAAAGATCGCCGGTGGCGCGGGGGCAATCGGTGCGGAGGCGCGCGCAATCGGGGCCGATGCGTAGTCGATCGAGGGTAGATGCCACAAGCTCGCCAGCTCCGTCGAGGCAAACACTCCCTTGCGGATCGACGGCAGAGGGTTGCCCTCGCCACGCTGCACCCGTCGCGTGTAAAGCCCGAAGCAGCCATGACGAACCGGAGTTCCACGTTCGACCAGTCGATTCTCCGCAACCACAGCGCGCAGCTCAGAGGAGATCCGCTCGCACACATTGCGATTCGGGCCTACCACACGAACCTCGGTAAAGAACAGGGGACGGTGCTGGACGTCAAGGCCACCCTTCAGCTCGACGTCCTCCACCATCGAGCGGTCCAGGGGAGGCAAACGTA
>DATHPT010000106.1:0-7011 GCA_035483615.1 Solirubrobacteraceae bacterium
CCGGGTCTACGAGCGCGAGCTCTAGCCCGGCGCTGCGGTCTGGCGCGCCCTTTACACTGGGCGCAGTGATCGAGAGGAGCGATACCGAGGAGGTCGACGCCCTTCCGGTGCTTGCGCCTGAGCCCGGCTCGCAGCTGGTGAGCCCTCGTGCGGTGGCGCCGATGGTCCAGACCGCGGCGGTCGCCGCCGGCGGGTTCGTGGCAGGCGCGGTGGTGGTCGGGGTTCTCGGTCGCCGCCATCAGAAGGCCCTCGCCGTTCGCGGCGGGCGGCGACTGGCCAGTCGCAACCGTCGTAAACGGCCCGCGAGCGAGCTGCTGGAGATCGTCGGGTCCCGCTCGCTGCTGGTCGACGTTCACTTGCTTGGCGCGCCAGTCAGGGGTCGTTGAGCGACCTGGTGGAGCTACGCGTCGAGGTCACCCCGGCCGCCCCGTTTCGCCTGCCGCTGCGCAACGGCATGGACGGGGTGCTGCGTCGCCGCGGAGGTGTGCTCGAACGGTTGCTCCACCACGACGGGCAGTCGGTGCTCGTGCGCGTCGCCCAGACCGCTCCCGACGCGGTGCTGTTCGGCGCACGGGCAGCAAGCGAAGAGGGTGCGCGCCACGGGATCGAGCGGATGCGCTTCGCGCTCGGGGTCGATGACGAGCTGAGCGCCTTCTACCGCGAGTTCTCCGGGGACCCCGTGATCGGGCGCTCGGTTCGTCACCGGCCGTGGCTGCGGGTCCGGCGGCGCCCAGAGCCGTTCGAGGCGCTTGCCTGGGCGATCTGTGAGCAGCTGATCGAATACGAGCGCGCCGCTGCGATCCAGCGACGCATCGTGGCGGTCTTCGGGCCGCGCTGTCCCCGGGGGAGCGGCCTGCGCGACGTGCCCTCGCCGTCCACGCTTGCGGGTGTCGCGCCGGCTCGCCTGGAGTCCTTTGACCTAGTCGGATCCCGGGCCCGCCTGCTCGTGCGGGTCGCGCGGGAGGTGGCGAGTGGGCGCCTCGACCTGCACGGTCGCGCCCACGAGCACGGATGGCGGCGGCTGCGCGCGATCCCGGGGATCGGACCGTGGACTGTGGAGATGCTTGCCCTCAACGGACAAGGACGCCACGATCAGCTTCCGGCGGGCGATGTCGGCCTGCTCAAGTACGTCGGGCGGCGCCTGAGTGGGGGTGACCCGCGCGCGCGGGCAGACGAAGCTCAGGTGCGCTCGTTCTTTGCGCCCTACGGGCGTTGGTCCGGTCTGGCGGCGATGCATCTCGGGGCGCTTTGAGCGCACCCCGCGGTGTGTCGCTCAGATCTGGAATAACACCTGCCCATTGAAATTGTTCGGTCCAAGGACACATTCGCCCGCAATCTTGCATACTGTGTCGGTGATGTCAGCGGACGTTTGGAACTGAGAGTCGGAGCGGACGATGTCAGCGAAGAACGCGGTACTGGGACTCGTGATCGAGCGGCCGGGCTATGGCTATGACCTTGCACGCCGTCTCCAGGAGAGGTTCGGATCATCGGGCTTTGCTCCGACGGGCGTGTATTCGGCGCTCGACCAGCTCAGCTCCGAAGCGCTTGTGCGCAGCGCCGGCTCGAGAGCCGATGCGACGACTGAGCGGGCAGCGCCGCGCACCATCTACGAGGCCACGCCAAAGGGAGTGGACCACTTTGAAGAGTGGATGCTCGGTGGCTCTTCGCTTGCGCCGGTGCGCGACGAGCTCTACATGAAGATCGCGCTCTCCAAACCCCACAACCTGGCTCGCCTGATCGAGCTCGCCCGCTCCCAGGAGGAGGACTGCCTCGCGCGACTGGCGAGCCTCAGAGAGCCCGCCGCCCGTCCTGGCGGGGGGCCGAGAGCCTGGTCGGATGTGGCGGTGCTGCTGGTGCGGGACGCCGAGATCAAGCAGTTGCAGGCCAGGGTCGAGTGGCTGCAGCGGGCGCGGGCCGTCATGGGCAAGCTGAACGGCGCTCAGATCAGGGCCGTGGCGCGGGGAGACCGATCCGCTTGAGCTCTGGCGCGCAGCTCTCGCTGGAACAGGTCAGTAAGAGCTACTGGCGTGGTCCTCACGAGACCGCTGTCCTGAAGGACATCTCGCTGTCGGTGTTCCCCGGGGAGTGCGTCGCCGTGTGGGGGCAGCGGGGTTCGGGCAAGACGACGCTGTTGAAGGTCGCGGCCGGCCTCGAGGCGCCGGAGAGCGGTGTCGTGAGCTTCAAGGATCAAGATCTCGGCGGCATGTCGAGGACCGGTCTGGTGCGGCTTCTGCGCGAGGAGATCGGTTGGGCGCGACGGAGCGGGCCCGAAAGCGACGAGCTGGAGATGCTGGACTATGTGGCGCTCCCGCTGCTCAAACGACAGAACCTGCGTCGTGCGCGACGTCGCTCGGCCGCGGCGCTCGCACGCGTCGGAGTGCGCGAGTGCTCGAAAGCGCGCTGGGAGGATCTGACCGACGGGGAGCGCACGCTGGTTTCCATCGCTCACGCGATGGTCAGACAGCCGAGCCTGCTGGTCGTTGACGACCCGACCGCGAATCTGGACGTGCTGCAGCGCGAGGAGGTCATGGGCCTGCTGCGTAGCACCGCCGAGCAGGACTGGCTGGGGGTGCTGATCACGGTGCCCGACATGCCCTCGATGGTCCACGCCCACCGGATCGGATCGCTCAGCGACGGTCGTCTGCTGGTGCCGTCGGGGGCCTCTCCGGAGCGCGACAACGTGGTCGAGTTCCCAGTGCGCGGACGGGCGGCGCCCGGGTGATCGCATGAGCAGCGAACCCTCCATCCAGTCCGGTCTGAAACCGGAGGACCGTATGCCCGAGCTCATGCCGGATCAGGGCATCTCCGAGCCCAGCGCATCCCAGAGCCCTGTCTCGCCCCAGGAGGGTTTCAAGGGAGACTCGGCCCAGGAGGGTGCGGCCTCAAACGCCAACTACGGTGCGGGAGGCTCAGATGCCGACCGCGGTGCCGAGCGGGCCGGCAGACGCTCACAGTCAGCTGAGCCGCTGGTCTCGATCACGCTCTCGCGCAACCAGGTCGACCACATAACCCGCGCCGCGCTCGGGGAGGGAGCCGCGCTCAGCGTATCCGCGCTGGTCGCCGGGACCGGCTTCCATCGCTCGCACGCGAGGCAGGTGCTCGGGGCTCGCTACCGGGCCCTGCAGGAGAACCGGCGGCTGTCGCGCTCGCTGCTTGCGGGACTGCTGGTGCTCTCCTGCTTCCCGCCCGAAGGCGTGGACATGGGCATCAAGGACATATCCGAGCAGCTGGACCTGAACACGAGCACCGTCCACCGCTACGTGCTGACGCTGGTCGCCGCGGGTCTGCTGGAGCGCGACCCGGACACCCGTCGCTACAGACTGCTGCCGGAGTAGCCGGCAGAGGTGATCGTGCGCGGAGCTCGCTTTCGGCTCCGCGCACGACCGTCTCCATGGCGCCCAGGTAGGGAGATCTGGACGTCGGCCTGTCCCGGTGGATGATGCACCGTCCCCACCGCCCTCGGGTCGGGGGGCGGCGCTGAGACCGCGACGGCGCGTTCGGGGCAGCTTTGAAGGTTCATGCGAGCTTGTGTGTCCCTATGCCTCCGGGCTTGCTCTGACCAGACATGCTCCCGATTGACGGAGTGTCGCTCATCCGCACTCACCACCCACTCTAATCGTGGATTTCCCGCATCCGGCAGCGATCGAGCGCTGCACTATGTGCTCTGATCGGGCGCTTCAGGAGCGCTTTAAGGAGCGTGGATCAGGCCGCGCTTGAGCGCGTAGGCGACCAGCTCGGCCCGCGAGGAGAGGCTGAGCTTCTGCTGGATGTGGGCGCGGTGGGTCTCCACCGTGCGCACCGACAGGTACAGTCGCTCGGCGATCTCGGCGTTGGTGTGGCCGAGGGCGATCAGGCGCAGCACGTCGACCTCGCGTTCGCTGAGGTCGTCGGGCGGACCGGGCGCGGGCTCGGAGGCGAGCCGGGCGCCCAGACGGGGGTTGAGATAGCTCTCGCCGCGGGCGGCTCTGCGCACCGCCTCGACCAACTCGTCGTCGGCCGCCTCCTTGAGCACGTAGCCGATTGCGCCGGCGCTCAGCGCATGGCGAGCGAACGCCGGCTCCTGCTGCATTGTGAGCACCACTATCTGGGTTTCGGGACTGTCCTCGCGAAGATTGGGGATCGCCTCGAGACTGGAGCCACCCGGCATGTTCAGGTCGAGCACGAGCACCCCAGGACGGTGTCCTCGCACGTAGCGTCTGGCGCCCTCGATGTCACCCGCCTCGGCCACCACCTCGAAGTCGCTCTCGCTCTCGAGCAGCAGACGCAGCCCGCTGCGCACGACCGCGTGATCGTCGGCCAGGACGATGCGAATCGTCTCCTGGGAGTCGGGCATTTGCGGTTCGGTCGTCTGCTGGCTCTGCTGCGTCATTGCGTGACGGTAGCGCCGGATGGTGTGGCGTGTGTACGGGAAAGTACGAATGTTGACGCGGGCGGGTACGGATGCGGCTCTCTATATGCCCTGGCCGGGCAGGAACTCATTTGTGAAGGGGGGCAGGCCGGCGGTGTTCGGGTTCGAGTGAATCAGCCCGCGGGTGAACATCCACTGACTGAACGCTGCCCACGCCGACGGGCTCTGCCAGCCGTAGGGCTTTGAGTGTTCGGTCGGCAACGTCGCGGGCAGCGTCGCTTCCAGCGAGGACAGCTGCAGCTTCGCTTCGGCCGAAGGGTTGGCTTTCACGATCAGCGCAGCCGCCGCCGCCGGGTTCGAGCGCGCCTGCTGCTCGCCATGGGTGAGCGCCTGCAGGAAGGCGCGCAGGTCCTGGCCGCGGGTGCCCGCCTCGTCCTCGCGCACCACCAGCACCAGCTCGTCGTAGCTGGGCACTCCAGCCTTGTCCACGGGGATCACGACGGGGTGCTTGTGCATCTGCTGCAGCTGGATCGCCTCGTAGTTCCAGAAGCCGCCGAGCGTGGCCGCGACCTTGCCGGAGAGCATCGCCGGCACGAGGTTGAAGCCGACGTTCGCTTCCTGGACGGTGCTCGGGTTCACCCCGGCTGTCTGCAGGGCGGTGCGCAGCTCGGCTGCCTGGTAGTCGATCCCGGCTGTGCCCACGCGCTTGCCGGCGAGGTCTGAGACCTTGTGCACGTGGGCGCCCGGCAGCGCGATGATCGAGGTGAGCGGGCGTTGCACGAGCGCCCCGATCGACACCAGTTTCAAGCCCTGGTCGCGGGCGAGCAGCAGCTCGGGCTCGTAGGAGATCGCCATGTCGACCTTGCCCGCCGCCAGCAGCTTCAGCGGCGTGGAGGGATCGGAGGGCGTCTCGGGTCGCACGTCCAGACCCACCGCCCTGAAGTCGCCGTTTGCGATCGCGCTGTAGAGAGCCGCGTGGTCGGCGTTGGGGAAGAAGTCGAGCATCACCGTGAACGGCTTGGTGGCGGGCGCCGAGAGGGTGTCCTGCTTTGAGCCGCAGGCCGCCAGTGTGAGCACGGCGGCGCAGGCGAGCAGCAGGAACATGGCGGTGCGGGGAACGGCGGACGGTGCTCTGCTCAACGGATCTCTCCTCGTGGTCTGCTCGCCCACGGCGCGAGCAGGCGCTCGGCAAGGGCGAGGGTGTAGAAGCAGGCGATGGCAAACACGAACAGGACCGCCGCGGCGGCATAGGCTCGCGGTGTTTGAAGGGCGTTGATGTCGGCGTTGATCTGATGCCCGAGCCCGGCATAGGGACCCGAGGTGGCGGTCGAGGTCTCCGCGATGTAGGCCCCGATCACGCCGACCGCGAGCGCGATGCGGGCGCCGCTCAGCGCCGCCGGCACGGCCGCTGGAAGCTCCCCGAAGCGCAGCGCTTGCCAGCGGGATGCGCCGAGCGTGCGCAGCAGCTTGAGCTGGTCGGGGTCGACCGAGGCGAGCCCATCGACGGTCGTGACCACCACCGGGAAGAAGCAGATCAGCACGATCACGAACAGCTTGGGCAGCACCCCGAAGCCCCACCAGAACACGAGCAGCACGCCGATCAGCGCGACCGGCACCGCCTGCGAGCCGACCGCCAGCGGATAGACCGCGCGGCGCAGGCTCGGCGAGAGGTGGATCAGCACGCCGAGCAGGAAGCCCAGCAAGAGCGCCAGCAGAACACCGAAGCCGACCTCCTGGGCGGTCAGGGCGAGGTTGGCCGACAGCAGGCCCGGGTTGCTCCACGCTTCCGCGGCCACTTCGTGGGGTGCCGGCAACACGATCGGGCTGACCGAGCCGAGGTCGACGTAGATCTCCCACAGACCAAGCAGGGCAAGCGCCAGCAGGGCCGCCGGCAGTAGGCGCAGGCTGCGACGCATCAGCGCGTCCGCCCCCGGCGGTCGGTGCTTGGGCCTGCGTCGAGGCCGATCGCGTCCGCCGTGTGTGCCGTGTGTGTCGGGGGGCGACCGGCGCCCTCGGCGAGCGTCTGAAGCGCGCGCTGGCGCAGTGCGATCAGAGCGCTGCCGGTGCGGTCCCGGGGGCGGGGGAGATCGACGGCGAGCTCGCTCAGCACCCGGCCGGGACGGGGGGAGAGGATGGCGATGCGGTCGGCCAGCACGATTGCCTCCTCGACGTCGTGGGTCACGAGCACGACCGTGCGGGGCTCGCGCATGAGCGCTCCCGTCAGCCACTCCTGCATCTCCTGGCGAGTGATCGCGTCGAGCGCCCCGAACGGCTCGTCCAGGCACAGCACCGACTTGCCGGACAGCAGCGTGCGCAGGAAGGCGACGCGTTGGCGCATCCCGCCGGAGAGCTCATCGGGGCGCGCCTGCTCGAAGCCGCCGAGGCCAAGCTCCTCGAACAGGGTGTGTGCGCGCGCCCGCGCGTGCGCGCGGGAGTCGCCAGCGATTCGCAACGCCAGGGCGGCGTTGTCGAGTGCGCTCAGCCATGGCAGAAGCAGGTCGCGCTGGGGCATCAGCACAGCCGGCTCGCACTCGACGAGTCCCGCGTCCGGGCGCTGCAGCCCGCAGATCAGCTCGAGCAGGGTGGTCTTGCCGCACCCGCTCGGCCCGACCACGGCAACGACCTCGCCGGCCGACGCGCGCAGCGACATCCCGGCCAGGGCC
>DATHPT010000107.1:0-4486 GCA_035483615.1 Solirubrobacteraceae bacterium
AGAGGATCGGCTGCTCCTCAGCTCCGTTGGACGATCACAAAGCGGTGGCCGCGGGTCCTTCTTGCCAGGTAGGACTCCTCGAAGCGGGCGCGATGGGTCGTTCTTGCCAGCGGGACCCCTTCGAAGCGGACGCGGCGGGTCGCTCTTTGCCAGTGGGACCCTCGAAGTGGACGCGGCGGGTTTCGAACCTGCGACCTCTCGCGTGTGAAGCGAGCGCTCTCCCACTGAGCTACGCGTCCAAGGGTCCTTGATTCTACTGTCTTCAAGCCAGATACGTTGCTCAAGGCCGGCTGGGTGTAAGTGTCCAGCGAGCGAGGGCTGGGTGCGCCCCGCGTGCTCCCTGGACAGGTGGGCGACCGTTGGCTCACTGTTCACAACAAACAGAGACGCATGTGAACCCTCTTGACAGTTGAAGAGTATTGTGTATAAGATGAGACCTTGGCACCAATTGGTGCGAGGAAACATAAGGTCGGGTTTGGGTCGGTTCTCGGGTCGACGATAACCGGTTTTTGACGGGGACCTTGGGAGAGGGACCGGGTCGCAATTGAGAGAGGGTTGTGCTTCGCGTGTGTTCTTTGGGGAATAGCGTGCCTGGGAGTCTGTGTGTCACTGATGGGTCCGTAATAGGACGCGTCAGCGTCGCTGACGCGTCTCTCTCTCTCTCTCTCTCTCTGGGCCGGCCGGCGCCTAGGCCCTAGCGCTCATCGCTGCGGGTTTGTCCCGTGGTCCGCCTGGCAGCAGGCCCGGCGAGTAGCTGCTTGCGCCTGTGAGGCGCATGGAAGCTCATTTGTCTCCCAACCGCGCGGGGCGGCTGAGGCTTACCTGATTGCCTCTCCACGTCGGGGTCTGCCTGTGGGCGTTGTCTCCCTCTGCGTCCAGGGTTCGGCTCGAGAAGCAGCGGAGGGACGCTGATGGCCGCCGGCGCCACGCGTGTCTCCCGTGTCGGTGTGTCTGACGACCGCCTCCGTGGCGCTCCCCGTGGAGGTGGCGCTTCCCGCGCAGACAACGCCTCCCGCGAAGGCAGCGCGAAGGCCCGCCGCGAGGCCAACGGCTTGGCCGGCGGTCTCGGCGTCGCTCAGATCTCTCAGATCCAGCGCGCGCGGATCCTGGCTGCGATGTTCGACGTGGTCACCGAGCGGGGCTCAGCGGGCCTGAGCGTTGCGCATGTGGTGGAGCGCTCGGGCGTCTCGAGGCGCACGTTCTACGAGATCTTCAGCGATCGCGAGGATTGCTTCATGGCGGCGTTCGACGACGCGCTTGCGTTTGCCGCTCAGCGGGTGCTGCCCGCATACCAGGCTGAGAAGCGGTGGCGCGAGCGAATCCGGGGGGCACTGGTGGCGTTGCTCGCCTTCCTCGAGGAGGAGCCGATCGTCGCACGCCTTCTGATCGTCGAGTCGCTTGCGTGGGGCGGGAGGGCGCTCGAGCGACGCAACGAGATCGTGTCCAGGCTGGTGCTCGCCGTGGACGAGGGTCGCCGAGAGGCCAGGGGTGGAGCGGCGCTGCCCGAGCTGACCGGCGAGGGCATCGTCGGCGGCGTGCTCTCGATCCTTCAGACGAAGATCGCGGGCGGCGACGGCGAGTCGCTGGTGGAGCTCACGAATCAGTTGATGGGCATGATCGTGATTCCCTATCTGGGCGCCGCGGCCGCTCGCCGCGAGCTGGATCGGGTGGTTGAGCCAAGGACACCTGACCGCCGCGACGCGCGCCTGCTCGCTGACCCGTTCAAACACGTGGGGATGCGTCTGACCTACCGCACGGTCCGTGTGCTGCTTGCCGTCTCAGAGCATCCGAATGCCTCCAATCGTGTGATCGGAGAGGCGGCGGGGATCAAGGACCAGGGACAGATCTCAAAGCTCCTTGGCCGTCTGCAGCGCCTCGCGCTGATCGACAACGTCGGCCTCGGTCCGGGGCAGGGGGCTCCGAATGCGTGGACGCTCACCGACGCGGGCCGTGAGATGACCCGAAGCATTCGCACGCATGCGGATACGCCGAAGTGAAAAGAGGGGGAGCCATGAGTTTCGCAAGCAAAACAGCAAGGGGAGGGACCCACAAGATGTCTTCACGCCTAAGCCGTCGTCTCACTTACGCGAATGTCACGGCGACGCTCGCGCTGGTGTTCGCGATGACCGGCGGCGCTTATGCCGCGAGCAAAATTCTGATCACCTCGACCAAGCAGATCAAGCCGAGCGTGCTCAAGCAGTTGCAGGGCAAGGCCGGAAAGATCGGACCGGCCGGCGCGGTCGGAGCGCAGGGATCCGCAGGCCCACAGGGCTCGGCTGGCCTCGCCGGCAAAGACGGCGCACCTGGCGTCAACGGCGTCAACGGGGTGGACGGTGTGAGCGTCGCGAGCAAGCAGCTCACGACGAGCGACGGGGCCTGCGGCAAACACGGCGGCTCTGAATTCACCGCCGCGGAAGGAAAGAAGACCACCGCTTGCAACGGCACCACCGGTTTCACCGAAACCCTTCCCTCTGGACAGACCGAGACGGGCACGTGGGGAGTCGTGGTCGGCCCGACTGTGCCGGCGATCAACTTCGCCGTTGGGATCAAGCCGATCTCTTTCAACATTCCGCTCGCCGCTCCGATCTCCGAAGCAAACATCAAGCTCGAGCCAGAAGGCTATGACGGCAGCGACGAAACCGGAACTGAACACGAAGAATGCCCGGGCAACGCCGAAGATCCCAAGGCGGCTGCCGGAAAGCTGTGTGTTTACACGTCCAGTGACAACGGCATAGAACCGATCGCCGAAGCGGTGAGGATCACCACCCGTGGCGGCGCGGTGATCCAGATCCTCTCCGAACACGAAGGTCAGTATTCCTTCGGTAGCTGGGCGGTTACGGCGCAGTAATCGGATGCTCACCACCGCCACCCAGACACTGCCGGTCCCGGATGGCAACACGCCGTTCGGGACCGGTGCCTCGGTTGGCGTCGACTGTCGCATGACGGCTCTGCACGCGGCTCCTCACAGGGCGCCAGATTGGACAAAGAGATGACACACAACGCAAACTCGTATTTCTCTGTATCGCCCCGGCAGACGGGCATCCGCCGAGCGGCGTGGAGCGCGTTGGTCATGCTCTGCCTGCTCGCGATGGCGCTCACGCTGCGAGTGGCGCCCTCCAGGGCGGCAGTGCTTCACGCACTCCTGCCAGGCGTCTCGGCGAAGATCACCGAAGGCGTGCCTGCCGGCTCGCCTGTCTCCTCGACCGGTCCTGTGAGCGAGACAGAGGAGATCGCCGGCGGCTCGGGGCGCGTCTGGCTGGCTGAATCGCTCGAACTCGAGCCGGGTCACTCGAGGGTGGATGAGTTCGACGCCTCTACAGGAGCATTTCTCTCACCACACGAGCTGAACGAAGAAGGCGGTGTGGCGAGCCTCGTAGAAGGCTTGGCCGTCGGCAGCGTGGGCGGTGAAGAAGTCGTGTACGTGGGTGCGGGGGCGAACGGGGAATACGTGATGGCGGCGTACGGCGAATCGGGAAAGCTCCAAAACATATGGAACGGCGCGGGCACGGTCAACAAATCGTTCTCGCAGAGCGGCGGTCAAGGCGTGGGCGCCCTCGACGGCGTCGCGGTGGACAACTCGCCGAGCCTTGAAACCAAAGGCGACGTGTACGTAGCGACTCGCTCTCTGGAGCCGCCTGCGTTCAATGTGGTCGACGTCTTCAAGCCCGAAGCTGGTGGGAGGGAACCCGCGAAAGCGCTCGGTGAGCTGACGGGCACCTGCGCGTCGCCGGGGGTGTGCTCGGGGGGCGAAGTGATTCCCTTCATCCAACCCGACCGCGTTGCGGTGTCGGCCTTCAACGGGGACGTTCTGGTTGCCGATGGCAACGCCGAACGGTGCATTGACGGCAATGCTGAATGCTCGATCGACGTGTTCGAACCTGTATCCGGGATGCCGGGCGCCTACAGCTTCCTGTTCAAGATCTCCGGGACTCCGAGCGGGCCGCTCCAGGAGATCGGCTCGGTGGCAGTCGACGGATCCAACGGCAACATCTACGTCCTGGACCAAGGGACCAAAGACGTGGACGAGTTCACCGCGACGGGAGAGTTCGTCGGTCGGCTGACCGGTACGCCGACCGGCCCATCCGGAAGCATCGAGCCCTTTGACTCCCCCAGAGCTCTCGGAGTCGACTCTCTCACTCAGAACATCTTCGTGGCGAACTTCGACGAAGAAACGCGGAGGAACGTGGTGGATGTGTTCGGGCCAGATCTCGTGATCCCCGACGTGGTCACGGGAGTCGCCTCTGAACTGCGACCGTCAAGCGCAAGGCTGGACGGTCAGCTGAATCCGGACGGCGAAGGCGAAGCATCGTGTGAGTTCGTGTGGGGCACAACGACCGAATTCGGGCAGATCGCCGCCTGCGAACCGGAAAAGGTCACAAGCGGCTCGGCCCAGGTCAGCGTGCACGCGAGCTTGAGCGGGCTCCAGCCGGACACCACATACCACTATCGGTTGCAGGCGACCAACAAGAACGGGACGAACCCCGGC